>JANMJX010000165.1:0-9214 GCA_031371575.1 Sphingomonadales bacterium | reverse complement strand
GGTCTCAACTATAATCTACCGTTCACCGGCAAGCTCGCAAGCCTCCATGTCGAATACGCCCACAACACCGTCAGCGGACCGGTTGCCATC
This sequence comes from Sphingomonadales bacterium, assembly GCA_031371575.1. Classification (GTDB taxonomy): domain Bacteria; phylum Pseudomonadota; class Alphaproteobacteria; order Sphingomonadales; family Sphingomonadaceae; genus Sphingorhabdus_B. Next base: position 9,124 of record JANMJX010000165.1, on the reverse strand, counting down.
GTCACACAACTCAGTCCAACCGATGAGGTACGGATAGGTCTGCGCGTTAGCCTGCAACGGTACACACGACACTGATGGCGTCCCTGCCGCCTCCCAGCCGGGTGCAGATACCGCGCACTGTGTGGGCACTGGGCTTTGTTAGCATGTTCATGGATATATCGTCCGAGATTATCCATGCGCTGCTGCCACTGTATCTCACCGCTACGCTGGGGGTGAGCGTCGCAATGGTCGGACTGATTGACGGCGTCGCCGAAGCAACCGCTTCGATCACAAAGGTATTCTCTGGCTATATCTCCGACCGGATGGGTAAACGAAAACCGCTAATCCTCATCGGCTACGGCCTGGGTGCGCTGTCCAAGCCGCTATTTGCGCTTGCCGCAACTGCACCGGTCATAATGGGGGCACGCTTTGCAGATCGCATTGGAAAAGGACTTCGCGGAGCACCACGCGATGCACTTGTTGCCGACGTAACGCCGCCAGAAATACGCGGACGTGCCTTTGGGCTTCGGCAATCTATCGACACGCTTGGTGCCTTTCTAGGTCCGGTGATTGCCATTGTGGCAATGGCTGCATTTGCCAACGACATGCGCACAGTATTCTGGCTTGCCGTGATTCCAGCAGCTATTGCAGTGTTACTTGTCCTGTTTGGGGTTGAGGACGCAAAGACGCCCTCTGGTGAGGCTACAGCACGCGTACCTGTTCGCCTGTCCGACCTGCGCCAACTGCCGAAAGCATTCTGGCTGCTTGTTGGCATTGGAGCGGTGTTCACGCTTGCGAGGTTCAGCGAGGCTTTCCTGATCCTCAAAGCCAATGCAGAAGGACTGCCACTCGCGCTAACACCGCTCGTTTTGGTGGCAATGAATGCGGTTTATATGCTTGCGGCTTATCCGCTGGGCAGTTTGTCCGATAGAGTAAGCGCAAAATCCATGCTGATAGCGGGCCTCATTCTCCTGATCGCCGCCGACCTAAGTCTTGCGTTGCTTCCAGGTCTTGCTGGGGCTTTTGTAGGCATCGCCATCTGGGGCCTACATATGGCGGTGACGCAGGGACTATTCGCCAAGCTCGTAGCGGACCGCTCACCTGAGCAATTGCGAGGCTCAGCATATGGCATATTCAATTTGGTCACCGGACTTACTTTGCTCGCGGCCAGCGTAATTGCTGGCATATTGTGGGATGCGGCTGGCCCTACAACAACGTTCGTCGCAGGTGCTGCCTTTGCCTCTATCGCATTGGTTGGGCTTGTTTTGATGCGCTCGAACCACAATACCCAAATACTTACTGCGCAGGCGCGGCCCACAATCGGCCACTGAGAGAATGGCGGCTTTTAATAGATGATCCGAACCATACAAACGACCGAAAAGTTGTCGTTAGCTGCCAGTCTGCTTTTAGTGTCGCTCATCGATAAATCAGACAGCTGGAATGTTGTGGATAGCGGACAGTTACTCTACGTCGCTGCATGCGGCCACGAGCTTCAGGTTCTCCTCCGGCTTATAGAAATCGTCCTGATAACAGTAGACAGGTGATCCGCCAGCACCTCCAAGTTCGAGAGCAAGTTCAATGCACACCATTCCCTGACCTTGGTTCTGTATCGGGATGAACATTGAGCTGGGCTTGTAGTTTTCTCGCACAATTTGTTCACTTTGCTCGGTTTTCAAAGACCAACGACGGATGGCGTCCTGAATCTGCGGCTCCAGACGGGCAAGTTCTGGAGCAGCGACAGGCCTTGCTGGTGAAGTAAGTGTAGCCTTAGCGACAAAAATACCGGCAACAAACGCAAGCACGCACGCGCCCAATGCGAAAGGCCACCGAATGGACGAAATGCTCATTTGACCTTTATGGCAGCCAGCTCATTTGTCCGCAATGTTGTCGTGTCCGGTCAGTCCTTTTTTGTGTCGCCGATAGATCAATCAAACGGCTGTAACGTTGTGGGATGCGGACGTTGACTTGGTGCAGGCGCGCCGGTTACCGTTGAACATGCAAAAAAGCTTGATAACTTTAGTAGGGTTGCTGTTTTTGGCAGGATGCTCGGATAGCTGTGACACCATGCCTGTCAAAAGTTCAAAAGCGCCTGACGGACTTCACACTGCGGTAATTTTTCAGCGTGACTGCGGAGCAACTACCGACTTTACCACTCAAATTTCAGTATTGAAGGACGGCTACGGGCTATCCGGAAGAGGGAACGTTTTTGTTGCTGACGCGGATCATGGAGCCGCAGCTACAGGGAAGTGGGGCGGTCCATGGGCAGAAATTGAATGGGTTGCGAATGATCATCTGGTGGTGCGTTTTGCACAGAACGCGCGCATTTTTGAACAAGACGAACGGGTTTCAGGCGTTCGGATCAGTTACGAACAAACCAACCGCTGAACGTCCGTAAAGTTGTCGTTTGCTAACTGTCCGCTACGGCTTGAATGTTGTGGGTAAAGGACAGGCTGCTTTTGGCAGCGTCATAGCGAAAACAGACGTGGAGAACACAGCCTTCTCTAATGTTACACGTCAGACTTGGGCCAAATCTAAGTTGGCTCCGCACAGCCTTTGAGAAGTTCTTTTCCAATTTGCAGCTCAACCGACAACGGATAGCGCTTGTCCGACATGCCGTCGGAGCAGCCTGGTTCATTTCGCAATCGCAGCTGGAACGTTTTGTCGTTCAGCATTCCTACCCAGACTTCGCCTGCGTCATTACGAGTATACTGCGCCCAAACTCGCGTGCCTTTCTGGTCTTCCATGTGCGAGTATTGCACGCAGCGACCCTCAATTTTTGCACCCCAAAAGGGTTCCGTCCCAACTGCCCGAATTGTCGTTATTTCAAGGGGCCGACCGCCTTGCACCATGCAAGCATTAACTGCCTTTGCCGATTGCTCGGATTCAAGGGCCGACCAGCTTGATGCCCTAGTCTGCTTATCGGTGGCGGGGGATGGTAGCTCGTCAAAAGGACCTGACGCCTTCGTCGACGTCCTCGGCGCGTTCTCGGTTTTGCCACAGGAAAGCAGCAACATATATGCCAAACAAAGCAACACGATGCGCATTTTGACCTCCATTCCAATGCTAAGAGGCATGTTCACGTCATAGCCGATGAGTGGGCGAAATGCGCGTCAAATTACCCTGTCGTTACCGTCCAAACTTGTTGGCCATCCCCAAGAGGTCATCGAGTGGATTTCCGTCGCCATCCAAATCAAGCATTGATCCGATTCCGGCCAAACCCCCGCTTGCAGTAGCCTGAGATTGGCCACCGCCAAGCGCTCCGCCGAGAAGATTTCCGAGCATGCCACCGAGTCCGCCCTCGCTTGCTCCGCCGCCACTTTGCTTGGCGAGGTAACCTGTGACCAGCATAGCCAGTATAGGGAGCATTTTTTTAAGAAGTGCAGGGTCAATGCCTGTTTGGGCCGACGCGTTTCCGGCCACTGTCCGGCTTACGTCCTTTGACCCGAAAATCTGGCCGAGGACATCATTGCCTTTCTCAACAGGAGTAGGATCTGGGGACACGACAGCGTCAAATAGCCCGCCGCCGCCAAGCTGGCCCAGTAATCCGCCGAGACTGCCGAGGCCATCCGGTTGGGCCTGCGTAGTCTTTTTAAAGCCACCTAATATGGCAGGTAACAAAGCTGCAGCCCCGGCTTGAGCGGTCTGTTGGTCGACACCAAGCTGTTGAGCAACCTTATCGATTGCGCCTGTCTGCTTCAGTATGTTGGCAATATCCATATTGTACCTCCTCTGGTTCGCGCATGGGCAATGTCATCCGTTGAAATCAGATTTTTCCACAGTCGCTTGGTGCTCGAATGCCCGCAAAGCGGTCATCCATCCACCGGAGCGTTTCAAACGCACTTTGGCGTGCGGTTGTTGCATGATCTTTACCGGGAAGATCAATCCAGCGCACCCGCACACGGTTTGCGCACAGCCGTTGCGCAAACTTACGCGTGACAGAAGCGGCCACCAAAGGGTCATCTTGCGTTTGCGCTATCAGAACGGGAACGGTCTGCATTGGAGAGGGGCTGTTTGCAGCAACAAAGCGCGACCAAGGTGCTTGCTTGCCCAAATCCACATTCTTCAGATCGCGGCGCAGCGTCAGGATGCCAAGAAGCGCACCAAGCTTAGGAGGGGACGACACCGATATGCAGTTCGACGCCAGTTTCCGCATGATAGCGGGCGATGCCCTTCGACCAAGGTTAAGAGGAACATTATAATACTCCGACCAGCTAACTGTTGTCAGTGCGGTCAGGAAGGCACGGGCGTTTGGATCGCTTGCCTGTCGAAGATTGGCTGCCAGATCGGTCGGAGGCGCACCAGCCGCCACAGCCACGAGTTCAAGCCCGGCACCGTCGACCCGCGCCAACTGTCCAGTCCACAGCGCTGCATGTCCACCTTGGCTCTCGCCCCAAACAGCAAATCGGTTGCCTGCTTCAGCTGCACCAATCTGTTGGGCGGCGCGAACGGCATCAAGTGTGGCACGGGCTGTAACGGTGCCGACAAGATATGGGTGAGGGCCGGTGCTACCGAGGCCAATATAGTCCGGCGCTACAACGACATATCCGGTTCGGACAGCATCAATGGCCGGGGTCATATCGAAAAACTCGGGCGATTGTGACGGTGCACATTGCTGAGCGATGCCCCACGTGCCGTGTGTCCAAGCAATGACAGGTCTGGGGGTCTTCAAACGCTCGCCTCCGTCGGGTGCGACTACCATTCCAGATACCTCGCGCGCCCGTCCTTGTTCATCGGTGGTCAGATAGCGAATTTTCCATGCAAGCATCCCTTCTGGAGGCTGCGCTACTGGTTCAGCAGCAATCAAGTCGCCCCCGCGCTGTGCGAGTGCAGGCGTCGCCACAACGATTAAGGCAGCGGCAAAAGTCAGACGAAGCATCTAATATTTCCTTTCAGTTAATCGCGCACCAAATGGCTATTGGGCAACGGGTTGGTGGTTCGAAGCCAAATGCTTCAGTAGAAAACGCGTCATTTCGTCAATGAACTGCTCGGATTGGTCTCCCTGCGTGCCTACAGTGACGCCGGTATGCACGAAGCCTCCTTCGACGGCAGCGCGCGTAAAATCCGTGCTTTTCAAATTTGCGTCGATTACATCTCGCCGCAAATCGAAATACTGCCCAGCGTCGTTCATAAATACAGTGGGATAAGTGGTGGACGTAGGTGCCCCCGGAATTTTGGTTGGAGGAACGCCCGTTCTGTCAAAGGCATGAAGTGCATTTGGAAAAATCATCAGCCGCGCATTTTCCCCGCGATTTGCGAGCGCCTGTATCGCGCCTTGGCACTGCTGCAGCGATACCCAGTCATCGTGATCGCCCGACATCGCCAAAAGCGCAGTCCCTGATGTGAGGCGCGCATCGCGAAATTGGACGCCACACCACGGATAGCCAGCAACAATCGCACGCAGACGATGCGTCGGACCGAGCAGCGCACGACTTATAGGCACCATCGCTGCCATCATTACCGCTGTGCCTCCGCGACTGCTGCCGATTGCTCCGATTGCGTCGTGGTCAACGTCACCACGCGTTATGAGATAACGAAAGGCAGCGCCGACATCGTAGGTGCTTGCAGGCCAACTCAAACGACCCTGATCGGAAACAGTGCCGCCAATACCACGGCCGCCAAACGGATCGATTAGGAGTACCGCAAATCCGGCCTTGGTCAACGCATCTGTTTGCTGCAAATGATGCGGCGCGAGACCTCCGCTGCCAGGCACAAGGATGATAGCTGGCAGTCTGTTTCGGGCAACTTTCGGTTTAAATATTTGACCGGTCAGGCTCACGGACGAACCGAGCTTATTGCTGAGAAGGTCAGACCATTCTATGGGGCTTTGGCTCTGAAATCGAACGATTTCTCCAGTCACGCCATTTCCGAGGTGCACGGGCTGCTGTGCAAATACTGTTGCGTCAACCGACGGTAACGGAGGCGCTGCGTTTACTGCACCAAAACCGACAAACGACAAAGCGAGTGCTGACAACCATTTTGCATATGATTTAGCATTTGACATCATGACTGATCGTTCATGGATCGTTTGCCCTGCGCAAGTAGTTCATCGCGTATCTCCCGAAGCAGCAGCACGTCTTCCGGCGTGGGTGGAACTGCCCCAAGCGACATTCCAGCCGCGCGATTTGCTGATTTGATGAGCAAGAAGATTGCCAGGGCCACTATCAATAAATTCAACACAGCCGTCAGAAAGCTTCCAAAACCGAGCAATGGGACGCCTGCTTTTTTGAGCGCGACGTAATCCGCGAGGGAGCCTACGTAACCAACTGGGACGTCTCCGAGCCGAACAAAGTAGCTGGAGAAGTCGAGTCCGCCAGTAGTTGCACCGATCAGTGGCATTATGATGTCCTCTGTTAACGCGGTGGCGATATTCCCGAATGCCGCACCGATTATAACTGCAACTGCAAGTTCAACCACATTGCCACGGGAGATGAATGACTTAAACTCGCTAAACATGGCACACTCCGTATTAAACCATGTCGCCAATATCAGTGTCTGGTGCCAAACTTTGTCGCGGCAGTGACAATCAGTCTTTTATATTTCAATTCCTTCAGCGATGTGTCCCAGCCTGATTGGATCAAGAACACAAACATTGCCGTAGCCAGTTTTAATGAGACCGCGTCGCTTCAATTCTCGCAATGCGGCGTTGATGCGCTGGCGCGAAAGTCTCGTCGCTGCCGCGAGATCATCCTGATTGACATTATCGAGCGGCGCAAGAGGTCCTGTCGAGGCGGCATAAGTCCATCTTCCTAAAGACATCAATCGTTCGGCTACGCGGCGTAGGGCGGGCCGTCCGTGCGTTTCGAGATAGAAGTGGTAATTACGCCGTGCGATCGTCAGCTCCGGGGCAACTAGTTTTCGGAAGCTATCCACATCAGCTCCAAAGATTTGATTTGCAGCAGATATTGGCAGGCACGCAACAACACCATCGGTAACCATCTCGGCTGAAAACGCATATGGGCCGCCATCAAGGACTGCCAGAAAGCCTGTCCAATCCCCGGGGCGCAAAATACCAATAAGTGCGCGGATGCCATCCGCTGACGATCCGGTTATCCGACCCTCGCCAGCCAAAAGGACATAAAGCCCAGAAGCGGGATCTCCTTGTTGAAACAACGCCCCACCACCACTCACCGTCTTCGTCACGAGGTTATCAACGACGGATGAACGGATCCGAGCGTCGAGCCCGGAAAACCAACCATTTTTGACAAGTATCGAGCTTTTGTCTTCTAAATTCATGCGAGCTTCCGCAATCCGATGATATTTGACTCTTGCGTTATGGTTGAGGATTGAGAGCCCCACAATCAAAAAAACCAACGGCTTAAGCATCGTCTTTGCTGCCTCGAGTATTGGTGCTGAAAAGCGGCCGGCGCGGATATTTTGTGATTGTCACCAAAGCGACAAATATTCGTGTTCAGATGTACTAATGATGCAAGGCGCAATGACCAAAAGCCAGTGCGACAGACTGACGGCGTAAGGTGGCCCGCAAGTCGTTTGGGTATCACACGATAGCCAAACGCATACTGATAGTGTTACAATTTTTGAGGAAACAGTATGTATATGAGAGCTATAACAGCATTTGCGGCCGCACTCACGTTGAGCTCAGCGGGCTGGAGCCAAACCGATAAGATGGCTCCCATTGGTCAAGGAGAGGCAACGATCTATCGTGATATCGGGTTCCAAGGACCTGCAGTATTTGTGGGTGAAGCAAAAAGCGATTTGCAATTGGCGTGGTCTGTCAAATCCATTCGAGTGCGTTCGGGAACTTGGGAGCTTTGTGCGCGTACTCGCTACCGGCCGCCTTGCACGCGCGTGTCAGCCGATGAAGCAGATTTGCGCCGCGTCAGTCGTTTGATGTACGCTGTGCAATCGATGCGACCATTAGGCGGACCTCAGATTCAGCCACCGGTTCAACCAGAACCACCAGCGGGTGCCTCGCTGCGCGGAATGGGCGCTGAGTTTTTCCCAGCGCCTGGCCGATACAATGTTCGCATTATATCTTGTCCGACTGGCAACTCTACCGCCAACTGTGCGGCGAAAACTGCTGACGAGTTCTGCAGAAGCGTTGGTTGGAACGGCTCGAAGAGTGAATCGCAGGAAACAGTTAACCGTCGCATCTATCTTGCCGACGTTCTCTGTGTCCGGTCAGGATTTTAAGCCGTGCGCTACGTCATATCATCAACCGTTGCAGCCGTTGCCTCATTAGCGGCAACTGCTTCCTTCGCGTCAGCGCCCGACAAGTGGGCGAAGCTTGACACGGCATCGCAAAACGCCTGCCTAAAGGCGGCTGGTTTGAACGGAGCTCAAGCGGGGCCGCCGATCAGATTTTCAGATAACATTATGATCGATGCACGCGTCGTTGAAGGCACTTGGCCCCAGCCGCATATGAAGGGAGCCAAAGCACGCATGCTGTGCCTTTATAACCGGAAAAATAAGCGCGTAGAGGTTCAGGAACTTGCAGAGCCGGTTGCCAAGCTGACCGCGGTCAAAGATGTCTGGTGGCGTGCCGAAAGCATCGGAGGAAAAGGCATCGTTGACGGCAGCGAGGTCACCATGATGTTGGGAACCGATGGCAAGATCGGCGGCAAGTCTGGCTGCAACGGCTATGGGGCACGCTATCAGATTACTGGCAATACGATGCAAGTCTACCCGCCAATGATTGGAACGCGCATGGCGTGTGCTCCTGCAATTATGACCCAGGAGCAGGCGTTTCAAAACCTTCTGGAAAGCGCAAAATCATTTGCGATTACAGCAGAAGAACAGCTGATTGTCACTTCCGCGAACGGAGTTACGACGACCTTCGTTATGAAATGACGATCTAAATGAGTTGCAATTCGTCAACTCCGCAACTGCCGGTCGTAATGCAGAAATCACTTAATGTCCGCTTTCGGGATGTGACCTAGTCGCCCTCAATGTCAGCTATGTTGTCGTGTCCGGTTAGTCCGCTTTTGATATATATTGAGTGGTAACTGCGCTTCATTCACCCGATGAATAAACGGCAGGTTCCAATTGCTTGAAGAGGTTGCCCTTATGACTGAAATGTTGTGGTTAGCGGACATTATACTTCGGCATTTATATGACGTGCTAACGATAATGACATCGTGAAGTCAGTTGGATCGTAAGGGGCAAAATTCATGGAGAAGGCAGAATG
>JANMJX010000121.1:0-28971 GCA_031371575.1 Sphingomonadales bacterium | reverse complement strand
AGCGGCACCTGCGCGCCGACGATGCCGTGGCCGCCGTAGAACTTATGCTCGGTCGAGAACATGTGCATCGACCCGCCCTTGCCCTTCGAGATGCCCGCAGCGCGCCCGGTCAGCTCGGCCATGATGACTTTGGGATCGATCCCGTACGCGAGCATGTGGCCGTGATCGCGGTAGCCGGTGATGACGCTGTCATGTCCCGGCTGGAGCGCCGATTGCAGGCCGACCGCGACCGCTTCCTGGCCGATGTAGAGGTGGCAGAACCCGCCGATCAGCCCAAGCCCGTACAGTTGCCCGGCCTTCTCCTCGAACCGGCGGATCAGCAGCATTTGCTGATAGAACGCGAGCAGTTCGTCGTCGCTGGCCTGGTAGTGCGGATTGGCCAAGTGCGCGTCATGCAGGCTGCGCAGTTCGAAGTTGTCATCGCCGGCAGCAGCCTTGGCGGGCGCTTTGCGGCTGGTGGCGGGTTTGGCCAAAGTGGGATCCCCTGGAAGGTCGAAAGCTCAACGGCGAAACCGGCCTATAGGACCTGTTCGCCGTAAGGGAAACTTCCCCATACGTATTTCGGCAGGAATATTGAGAGCGAAGACCGGGTCCGCCGGCGTGCCCGTCAATCAGTTGAGCATCATCACCATTTCATCGGGATGCACGACGTTGAGCTGCGCGCGCAACAACTGTCCGGCCATGTCGGGATCGACATGATTCGGATCGAGCAGCGCGACGCGGTTCTTGAGTTCATCGCGCTGCCCGCTGAGCAGCTGCAGTTCCTTCTGGCGTTGCGTCAGCAACCGGCTGTTTTCGCTCCAAGCCATCAGCCCGCTCGGCCCCAGCAGCACCCAGGCGCCCATGGCGAGGAGGCAGAACAGGGCCAAGCCCTGCGTCACCCGCTCTTTCGCCAATCGAACTGAACCCCGGTTGCCCATGGACACTTAGAATCATAATTGATTCAACAGTTCAAGCATTAAATCTGCGAGGAGCCCGCAAGGCGCGACGAGTGTGGCCAGAAAGCGGCGTGGTGCGCCCGAGTGGATTCGAACCACCGGCCCCCAGATTAGGAATCTGATGCTCTATCCTGCTGAGCTATGGGTGCCTTATGACGGGCCATAGCCGCCCGCATTCAGCCGGTCAATTTTTAGCAGAAGGCGGGATGACGGGAAACAGGAGGGGAGCGAGAGATATTCCCTCGTCAACCAACGCCTTGACTTCGTCGGTGCTGGTTTCGCCATGGATAAGACGATCCTGCTCTTCGCCATAATGGATTGCGCGCGCTGTTTCGGCAAACTGGCCACCAACCCATTGTGATTTATCGAGCATCTCCATCTGCGCGCGCGCAAGTTTTTGCATCAGTTCCGCAATCGCAGGCGTGCCCATACCGACATCGGTGGACCCAGCAGCATCTGCGTCAGGCTCAATTGCTCGCGCGCGCGATATATCGGTCGCTCGCTGATTGCCCTTGCGTGGTACATTGGGCACCGATAGCGCCTTGCGCACGATGGGGTCGCTACAATGTGGGCACAACAGCATCCCGTTTGCCTGTTGCACTTCAAAATCCGCCGATGACGAGAACCAGCCTTCGAACTGGTGTCCGCTGCTGCAGTTCAGGTCAAACGTGATCATTAGCCGCCGCTAACTCCAAGCAGCGCGTCGAGTTTTCCCGAGCTGTCGAGTGCGCGCAGATCATCGGAACCACCAACTGGCTGATCATTGATGAAAACCTGCGGAACAGTCCGCGCGCCCGGGGCACGCGCAACCATCTCGTCCCGCTTGGCGCCACCCATAGTCACGTCATGTTCGGTATATGGAATGCCCTTGCTATCGAGAAGATGCTTGGCACGGACGCAATAAGGGCATCCGAATTTTGTGTAGATTTCAACAGTAGCAGTCATATTTATGAAATGGTGCGCCTCATCCCGCAAGTCAAGCGCCGAACGATTCTGACGCTTGCGGATGTGCTGTTCCGCGCAACGCGCGCGCCCAGCAGAATATCTGCACGGAGCGAGCCCTGTTGCGTTTCAGCACGGTCACGCAACCGTCGCTCGTCGCACCTGTCGTCAACACGTCGTCGATCAATATGATGCTGCTACCTTCCAGCTTTCCTTGCCATTTTGGGTGAATGGCAAAGGCACTTCCCACGGCTTTTCTCCGGCGCTTTGCATCAAGACCACGCATGCTTGGTGTACGTTTTTGCCTGACCAACATATCGGGCACGAAACGGATACCGGCAAGCGTCGCAAGTTCTTTGCCGATCAGTGCAGACTGGTTGAAGGTGCGCGACCATATCCGGGTCCAATGCAAGGGGACGGGGATGATTATGATGTCATTACGGTCGTTGGGCAAATGTCGGAGTAGTTGCTTCGCGATAATCCGGGCAAGCCCGATCTTCCCTCCATATTTCAAGCGAAGCGCGACTTTGGCAGATAGATTATCATATTTTACAGCCGCCCTGATTCCGTCATGCTGGGGTGGCTTTGCAATACATGACGCACACAATGCATCATTGCCGCGGTCAAATTCGAAAGGCGTCGCACATCCGCAACACCAAGGTGGTCCGAGGAATTCAAGTTGCTGCCAGCAGGAAGCACAAAATGGACCTCCGGCAGGTGTGATCTCGCCGCAGCACGGACAGCGCTCCGGTAGTGCCCAATCCAACATAGGACGAAAAATTTGGCTGCCCATTGCCATAACTGTCTTGTCGGACAAAGCGCAGGCCTCCACAAGGTACAAATGGAACGCGTAGCAGATGCACCCGAAATTTTTGACAGACGTCGCCGCCACGCCTTGCGAAGGCGCGCCGCGGGTCGGACCGGTGACATGTTTTTGTGGAACCATATTGCACAGGATTTCTCAGAGCGCCTGTCTGCGGTCACAAGATCATTTGAAAATGCGCTCATGCTTGGCCCGATCGGACATTGGAAAGATCAGATACTTACGCCCGACGCACGCTGCACGACGGCCATTTTGACTGATGACAATGCCAACAGTGAATTACCTGTGGCAGAGGAAGAAGACAGATTGCCATTTGAACCCGGCAGCTTTGATCTGGTGATTTCCGGCGGCACATTGGACAGTGTCAATGACCTGCCGGGCGCGCTTATCCAGATACGCCGGCTGCTGCGGCCTGATGGTCTTTTTCTTGGCCATATGTTTGGTGCAGGAACGTTGGGCACACTGAAGGCCATATTGCTTGAGGCAGACGCCGACCGTGCGACGCCGCACATACACCCGCAAGTGGATTTGCGCAGCGCCGCCGATCTCCTCGTCCGCGCGGGGTTCAATCTGCCCGTGGCAGATCAGGAGGTGACGTCGGTTCGCTACAGCAATTGGCGCTCGATTGTGTCCGATATCCGGGATACTGGTGTCGGAAATGCCTTAGCTGGACCACGTCCTTATATCGGCAAGGACTATGCTTCACGGCTGGACAGGGCGTTTGCGCAACGTGCAGATGGCGATGGCAAAGTCATCGAACACTTCACGCATTTGCATCTAAGTGGGTGGTCACCTTCCGCTAGTCAGCCTCGTCCTGCAAAAAGGGGAAGCGCGCAGGTGTCGCTTGCCGATTTCCTCTCGAAAAACCAAACGGCCTAACGTACCTGAAGCGTGCGCACTAATGGGTAATCGGCAGGCGGCATGGGCAGCGCTGCCATATCTTTTGGCAAGATCCATTGAATCTCGGACGCATATAAAGGCATGGGCGTGCCCCGCCAATGGACACAGCGGTAGAGTAAAAGCACAAGGTTTCGGTCTCCCAAAGGTTCGCTAGCAAATGTAACAGGTGCGAGATGCAGCGGGTCCACTTGTATCCCAAGTTCCTCTTCAAGCTCTCGGGCAAGGGCTTTTTCAGGTGATTCGCCCTCGTCGACCTTCCCACCAGGGAATTCCCAAAGCCCCCCCATTTGGACGTTCGTCGGGCGTTTCTGCAGCAGAATCTCGCCGTTCTCGTTGGTTAACGCCGCGGCAACCACGAATAATATTGTCGGACTTTTTTCCATATTCTCACCGCGTTGCAAGCTTTTGTTAACTTGTGTGTGTGATTTTGAATTCGGTCGCAACCATAGGGATGAAGTGGGGGCCAAATATGTTGGAACTAATTCGTCGCATCACAAAATGTGATCGGGGCGCGACAGCAGTGGAGTACGGTTTAATAGTCTCATTGATCGTTATTGCGGTCATTGCTTCTATTGGCAACTTTGCTGGAAAGACCCAAGCAATGTGGAACAATGTTTCGAATAATGTCGCGAAGAGTACGAGTTAACGAAATCGTAAATGTTACAAATCTACACAACCTCCGACGGTTTTAAATATCTGACAAAACCGCCCGGGTGAATGAACAACAAACTGGAGACCAAAAATGAAAGCTATCAAGAAAATCTTCAAGAATGAAGACGGCGCAACTGCAATTGAATACGGCCTGATCGCTGCTCTTATCGCTGTTGCAGCGATTACTGCGATGACCAGCCTCGGCACCAACCTCGCCGGCACGTTCAACAAGGTTAGCAACTCGGTTAAAACCTCGTAAGCTTCGGCTTACCAAAAACCGCCGTCGAATCTTTTAGGTTCACTGGCAAGCAAAGGGCGGGGACCAATGGTCTCCGCCCTTTTCGCGTCAGTAGGTAACGATCTTCAATTTTTGGCCAGCCCTTATCGTGGTGCTGGCTGATAATCCATTGAGGGCCGTGAACCGTTCGACCCGCAACGATGGATAGGCCATCCGCGCCGCAAGCGATGCGATTGTATCACGAGGGCCGGCAGTTACGACACGCAATTTGCGCGGCTTGATCTCCCCAGCTTGCGCATTTGTCAGTCGCGACATGCTTGAAAACATCTGGTCAAATGGATTTGAGTTCGTGGCCGTGATCGTCACGAAATGATAGGCTGTTCCAGGTCCCCATTCATAGGCAAACACGGTAATCACCCTCTGCCCCTGCTGTGTATTGACGACGGCATTGGTGTAAAAAGCAGGGATGTTGTTTACGGTGGTACGACGTATTTCACCGGTAGGGATCGCCGCATTCTGCCCGGAAACGGCCTTTAGCGCATTGGCGATGTAGCTTTCGCGATTACCATCAAAGGCCGCAGCGGTGAATATCGCCTTTCCGCTATTTCCGTTGATAGAAACAGCATCGCTACCATTCTGGATGCCAAAGCCTGTGGGTGCAGTAAACTTCATCCTGAGATCGGGATGAAGAAATTCTTGCCCCTCGACCACCCCTTGCGCAGGATCATCACCGTAAAGCATGCCGTCAATGGCGGACAAATGCCCATCGGCATTACGCATATTACTCGCAGGATAGCTCTTAGACCGGGCGGCTGCCCGTGCAACGCGCCGCGCAGGGTCAGGGTGGGTGCTTGCCCATTCCGGCACACGGCCATCGGCCAGCCCCGCCACACGCGCATCGACAGTGGTTTGCAATGCAAGCGAGTTGAGCATTGAAGCCAACGCGCTTGGATCATAACCGGCTTTGCTCAGGTAACGAATGCCGAAATCGTCGGCTTCTTCCTCTTGCGACCGCGAATATTTCAGCGTGAAAATCTGTGCCAGCGGACCTGCGTATTGCTGCAAGCCACCACCCAGCGCGCCAAGAAGACCGCCTGAGTTGCCGAGCACCGAACCCAATATGCTTCCACCCATCCCTAACAGACCGGCAAGCGTCGCGTTGTTTTTGCGCTTTTCACTATGGCGAGCGGCAGTATGGCCAACTTCATGGCCAAGCACGCCTGCCATTTCGGCTTCACTGTTGCACAAGGCAACGAGTTGACGGGTGATGTAAACATATCCGCCCGGCAGCGCAAAAGCGTTGTTCACGGACGAGTTGAGCAACGTGACGTTGAAATCGCTCTGTGCATTACCGAGACCCGATTGCATCGCAATATTCTTGCCTACCCGAACAACGTAAGCTGTCTGCGGGCTTTGCATTGGGCCGCCAAATTCCTTTAGGATTTCGGCGTTATATTTCGCGCCTTCTGCCTTCTCCTGAGCGGTGAATGCCCTTGGTTGTGCTGCTGCAACATTGTTCGTTTTAGCTTCAAGTGCAACTCCAGTCACCGACGTCGCAACGCCAAGCAATGCCACCCCAGTAACCAGCAATATCTTCGAAAAACGCATGTCAATCCTCCCTATTGCTAGATAACCCGGATTATCACATTATGTTTCAATAGGCACAGAACAGAGCAGAAAGGGCGTCAGGCGCCCATGGACAAGAATTTTGTTCGGCGTTGCTGGATCAATTCTTTGGCGGAAAAAGCAGACAATGCTTCCAACTCCTCGCCAATAGCGTGCGCCAGAGAAGCTGACGCCATATTGTGATCACGATGCGCGCCGCCAACCGGCTCTTTAACGATGCGGTCAATTATGTGCAGCGATTTGAGGTCATCAGCGGTCATCTTCATGGCCTGCGCCGCTTCTGCTGCTTTGTCGCCTGTGCGCCATAAAATAGATGCACAGCCTTCGGGCGAAATCACAGAGTAAACCGCATATTGAAACATAAGGATACGGTTTGCGGCCGCAAGTGCGACCGCGCCGCCCGATCCCCCTTCCCCAACGATGCATGCAACCATGGGCACGCCAAGCGAAAGACATTTTTCCGTAGAGCGCGCAATGGCTTCCGCCTGCCCACGCTCTTCGGCCTGAATGCCAGGAAAGGCACCGGATGTATCGACCAAAGTTACAACAGGAATAGCGAACCTGTCAGCCAGTTCCATCAAACGAATGGCCTTGCGATAACCTTCTGGCTTGCCCATGCCAAAATTGTGTCGAAGTCGGCTTTGGGTGTCGTCACCCTTTTCATGACCAATGACCATCACGGGTTGGCCATTCAATCGACCAAGTCCGCCAATAATGGCCTGATCGTCACCAAATGCCCGGTCACCCGCCAACGGCATGAAGTCTTCGAACATCGACGCGACATAATGTTTAAAATGCGGCCGCTCAGGGTGTCGCGCGACCTGCGTTTTCTGCCAAGCGGTAAGATTCGCATAGGTATCGGCGAGTTGCTTGTCCGCCTTGTCGCGCAGCTTTGCGATTTCGGCGCCAGCATCCACATCGCTTTCGCGAGCCGCATCCTGTAATTCCAAGATGCGCGCTTCAAGCGCGGCGATTGGCTTTTCAAAGTCTAAATATACCATCATGACTGCCGGTTAGAGCCTGTCGTGCGACGGGTCAACGTGCGCGTTGCCAAAGGATGCCGCCGATTGACCAGCTCGACGAGACGGCTGCTGTCGACGTGCGTGTAAATCTGAGTGGTAGCGATATCGGCATGGCCCAACATTGACTGGAGCGCACGCAGGTTGGCCCCGCCCGCCAAAAGGTGAGTCGCAAATGCGTGGCGCAAAACATGCGGGCTGACCTTATTAGGATCGAGCCCTGACTGCGCCGCCAAATCCTTGATAATCTGGAAAAGACGAATGCGGCTGATATGACCGGTGCGCGAAGGGAACAAGAACCGCGACTTTTCTGGCACGAATGACAACCAAGCGCCGACGGCCTGCCGGGCACGATTGGAAATAGGCACAAGCCGCTCCTTATCGCCTTTGCCAGTGACAATGATGAAAGGTCTATCGGAAACGACCGCATTACGCGGCAACGACGCAAGCTCCGTGGCGCGCAATCCCGAACCATAAAGTAGCTCGATTAGCGCGGATAGACGATAATCACCCGGGGCGGGGTCAGCTTGCGACAGCTTCTCTTCAATCACTTTAAACAAAAGGTCCACTTCGTCCATATCGAGAATTTTGGGAAGTGTGCGGGCCTGCGATGGTTTCGGCAACGACGCAGACGGATTGTCCGCGCGAAAGCCCTCCTCGTGCAGAAATCCAAAAAAGCGCCTGAGCGCAGACGCTTTCCGGGCGACCGAACTGCTGGCAAGATCGCGCCAATTGCGTGCTAGTTCGGCGAGCGTTTCGGGTGCAGCGGTCGCCAGCTTACCCTGAACAAGGCTCGATGCAGACAGCAGATCGCTGCGATATGCGGACAAAGTGTTTGCCGCGACCCCTTTCTCAGCCGCCAACATCTCCAAAAAGCGGGCAATCAGGTCGCGATCTGGCAGGCTCATGTCTTGCAGACAAACAGCTCTGCCTGAAGATCAGGCAAAAGTAACCGCTTCGGCTGCAATCATCCGCGCTTCGGCATCTAATCCGACCTGCCGAAGCGAACGAACGATATAATAAAGGTGATTGGCAGGCACCAAAGACCATGACGGCGCCTGCATACCGGCAATTGCCATCAACGCTACCGTTCCTTGCTCGCCGCGGTCGGCGGCGGCAGTAATGGCGCGCGACCAAGGCGTCTGCTGCGCGATGTTGATTTTCAGATCGCCCGAAAACTCGGTTTGCGCGTCGGCGTCAACCCGGCCAAGCCCCGACAGGCCTGCTAACAAAAGCGCCGATTTATGGCCTTCGGCGCTGTTGTCATTACCGAAAAAGTCATCGAGATTGTTATAATCGGCTGCGGCCACCTGGCCAGGCGTGCCCAATGTCACAAGCGCCCATCCCAATGAGCCCTCTGGAACGATATTGGCCCATCGGGCAGCCGAGCGGTCAAGTCCAGCCGTTAGCATCGAGGCAATAAGCCCATCGGCCTGAGCGGCGTGGTCGGAGTTGGGCTGAATAAGCGCAGCCGCCCGGGCCGTCATGACCAAAGCGGCCTGATAGTCGGCGCCTGCCGCCGCTGCGGACCATAAGGATGCCATTGCCGCGACCTTAGCGTTCGCCCCTGACGCGGTATAGGCATCACCAAGGCCCTCGGCCTGTGACCGAAGCGCATCGGGTGCGTCGGGATCGTCCAGCACCTGCGCAAACAAATCCACCATGTCCCGGTTCGACAATATGCCAAGGGCAGCGGCTCCGGAAGCGTATTTGGCGCGGATCGCTGGTCCAAACATGGGCAGCTGCACGCGCCAACCATCCACCTGACGGCCAGTGCTGGCAAAAAGTCGTTCCGGCGGCTCTAGTCCAACAGCAGATGAAAGACCAAAGCGCCACGGGTTCATGCCCTCGACGCCCTCCCATTCGATTTTCACCGAACGTCGTCCATTGATACCTGCACCCACTGCCTTTTCCGCCAGCAGATAGTCAACACCTCGCACCCAGCCTTGGTAGCGGCCCTGGTTGATAAAGGCAGTTGCACTCCCCTGTTCGCCCATCAATGACGCACAAATTGCGCGGGACATTTTCCATTGGCCGTTGTTGACAAGGCGCACGCCGCTTTCGGTAAGCGGGCACAATCCGGCCAAATCCCCGTTGGCGAGATAGGCTTGCATCGCGACCTGATGAAGGCGCTTCGTATAATTGCCACCATCCACTTGCTGCACGAGATCGCGGGCGACGACCGAGTCGCCCATGCGGAGCAGCAACCATGCACGCTCGGCAGTCCAGTCGGCGCCATTGACCCCTTCAGGCGTGTTGGTGCGGCTGGCGAGCAAGCGCCGCGCCATAATAGTGCCCCAACGTGAGGCGATCGGCCCCGAGGTCCGTTCAACAACCTGTTTTACAAAATTGCCGTCAAGCGCTCCAAATGCGTCTGCCGGAAAACCGCCCGACGCTTCCGAGATAATGCCGATCGCGCGTAACGACCTACGCGCTGCGGGAGGCACATCATATCGGATGACCAGTTCCGGTTCTTCCTCCTCCGCATTTTCATCTCCCTCGGCAGCATCGGCCGTCGCTCCGGTCTCTCCCGTCCCGACCGTGGTCGATGGCGAAGGGGTTCCTGCCGGAGAACCCGGAGCGGCGGGAGCAGTCTTGCCCGGCGCCGCAGGTGGCGGAGGGGGTGGATCACCAAACCCCTCTGGCAGCAGGGATTCAGGCCCTTGCTGGCCTAGCGCCGGCAACGAAAATACCAATATCAGAGCGCCGGCAACCAACAGGCCACTTTTTGTAATTTTGTCAGTCAATGGTGCGGACCTGTTTCCATATTTACGGGATACAATTTCGTTTGTTCAAATTCCAACGGCTGCCCATGTCGCATCCGGACACCAAGAATAGCAAGTCTATGACCACTGCGGCAACAGATAGTAACCTTAAAAGCCGCATTTAACGTTCGGCGCAAGATAGCTTTCCTATAATATGCTGATTTAGCTTATAAAAGCGGCAAAGCTGCAAACTGCTTTCGGCTGAGGCGAAGCGGCGATATAGGCAATGTTGTAATGGCTCCGAACCAAAACCCGCAGATGCCGCCCGAAGGCAAGCAAGGCACGCCCGTTATCGACCGGCCGGTTGTGCTGGTCGGCATGATGGGTGTCGGCAAAACAAGCATTGGAAAGCGTCTGGCCGCCCGACTCCGCACAAGTTTTGTCGATGCTGACGAAGAAATTGAAAAGGCAGCCGGGCTTTCAATTGCAGAAATATTCGAGAAATATGGTGAAGATTACTTCCGTGACGGCGAACGCAGGGTAATCGCACGGCTTATAGACGGCTTACCCAAAGTCATCGCCACAGGGGGCGGCGCGTTCGTGAACCCGTCCACCCGAGCGCTTATACTTGAAAAGGCAACGTCGATCTGGCTTGATGCCGACGTAAGGGTTCTGGCCGAACGCGTCTCCAGGCGCGACCACCGTCCACTTCTGAAAGGCAAGGATCCAGTCGTCGTTTTGACCGAACTTGGCAGAATCAGAAACCCACTTTATGCGGCCGCGAACCTCCATATCCGCAGCGACACTTCGCCGCATGTCCGGACAGTTGAGAACATCCTGAAAGCACTTGCGAAATGACCGTGATATCCGTTGCCATCGCAAACGCCCCTTATGATATTCATGTGCGCGCCGGTTTGATGGCTGATGCCGGAAAACATCTTGCACCAATGGCCCGCGACAACAGGCTTTTGGTAATAACGGACGAAAACGTGGCCGATGCTGTTCTGCCCGAGTTCGAGGCATATTTACGCACCGCTGGAATCCAGATTGAAACTTATGTCCTGCCAGCAGGTGAAAGCGGTAAAAGCTGGGCGCAGCTGGAACAGCTAACCGATTGGTTGCTGGAAAACCATGTCGAGCGCAGTGACCATATTGTGGCGCTTGGCGGCGGCGTAGTCGGCGACATCACAGGCTTTGCCGCGCATATCGTGAAACGCGGCTGTGCATTTGTGCAAATTCCCACAACTTTGCTTGCACAGGTGGACAGCAGCGTTGGCGGTAAAACCGCCATAAACAGCGCGGCGGGCAAAAATCTGGTCGGCGCATTTCATCAGCCTGCGCTTGTGTTGATTGATCCAGATCTTTTGTCGAGCTTGCCCACACGGCAACTCGCTGCAGGTTTCGCTGAAGTCGTGAAATACGGATTGATCGACGACGCAGATTTTTTCGCTTTTTGCGAAGATAATCTCGACGCCTTTTTTGCCGGTGATCCGGACGTGCGCGCACAAGCCATTGTCCGATCCGTTCAGTCGAAAGCACGAATCGTGGCTGCGGACGAAATGGAGCGGACAGGCACTAGGGCCCTGCTCAATTTGGGTCACACCTTCGGGCATGCATTGGAAGCTGATACTGGCTTTTCCGAACGTCTGTTTCATGGCGAAGCTGTCGCAGCCGGCATGGCACTTTCATTTCGGTATTCGGCACGGCTTGGCATATGCGCTGCGGACGATGCAACCCGTGTCAGCAATCTGTTGAAACGGGCCGGATTGCCGACGACGCTCTCGGACGCGGGAGTCACTGGCAATGGTGCGACATTGGTAGATTACATGCGTCACGACAAAAAAATGAGCGGCGGGACTTTGCCCTTTTTGCTGGCAAATGGAATCGGCCAGACATTCCTTTCCAAGGATGTCGTACTGGATGACGTCGCGGCGTTTCTCGACAGCGAAGCTCAATCCTGAGCGATAAGAAAGTCGTCCGACCCCTCACCACCAAAGCTGTGCCGCCTTCCTGCGTGCATATCTCCGCTGGTAAATTGCGCGTTTAAGCGATCGCGGTCGCGACGCCGGAATTCCGCGATGATGTCATGAATAGCCTGTCGGTCAGTTCCGAAAAACTTCAAGGCATCAGCCGACATGCGAATGGAGGATTCGAAAACCTCACGCATCACGCTGATCCCCTTATCTTCCATGAGCTTTAGCGCCTGCTGACGGTCGAATGCGCGCACAAACAACTTGGTGCGGGGAAAGGTCTGACGCACGGGCATGAGTGATTCTGCAGTCATGTACCGGTCATCGATGCAGAAGAATATGGCCTGTGCCTCTTCGCCACCTGCCCTCTGCAATAAATCCACACGCGTGCCGTCGCCAAAAAATACCTTGAAACCAAATTCGCCGCTTCGATCAATTGTCTGCGGGTTGATATCAATCAACGTTACCGATCGCCCCGCCGCGCGCATGATTTGCGAAACTTGCTGTCCAAAACGCCCATGTCCCACGATAATGACATTGGATTGCGTAGCCAATTCAGGGTCATCTAGCTGAATATTGGTCGACGCGGATTTGCGTTCAGCGATTTTGCCGGCAACAATCATCAGAAACGGCGTCGTTGCCATCGACAATGTCACGACTGCGCCGAACAGGCTCGCGGCCTCGGGATCAATCAACAATGCCTGCTGAGCAGCGGTGAACAGGACAAACGCAAATTCCCCCCCTTGGCTCAGCAGCATAGCCATGATGATTGACGCTTTGCTTTTCAGGCCGAAAACCCGGCCAAGCGCGAAAATGATCGCGATCTTTATAGCAACCAGCGCAAGCGCAAGGCCCGCGACAAAGAGCGGCTGGGCAAGGATAACGTCGACATCAAGCAACATGCCGACGGCTAGGAAAAACAGACCCAGGAGAATTGAGCGAAACGGGTCAATGTCGGCTTCAAGCTCATGCCGATAGGGGGATTCGGCCAGCATGACCCCAGCCACGAACGCGCCAAGAGCCGGGGACACACCGATTGCCTGCATCACCGCGGCGCTGACGCATACTGTGAACAAGCCTGTCACAATGAACAATTCGCGTTCGGAAATCTTGCCGACGAGCCGCAACAAGGGGGACAATAAATAGCGTCCGGCCAGCACAAGCCCGACAATGGCCACGATGGCGTAGAGCGCAAGAAACCATCCGCCAATGGCACCTTCATCTGCTGGTGCGCGCGACAGTGCCGCCACGATGGTCAGCAAGGGGACAATCGAGATGTCCTGAAACAGCAATATCGAGAAGCTCTTCTCACCATAATCTGTCTTCATGCGGCCGCGCGATTGCAGCAAAGGCAGCACCTGTGCTGTAGACGACAGCGCCAGCGGTAGCCCAAGAACCAACGCTGCCTCCCAGCTGAAGCTGGGCATCGCAAAACGCACAACGGCAAACATGCCAAGCCCGCACAATATCACCTGCAGAGGCCCGAAAAGCAGAATATCGCGGCGCAAGAGCCAAAGCCGGCTGGGCGACAGTTCGAGGCCAACGAGGAACAGCAGCAGGATGATGCCGATTTCGGAATAGGCCAGAATTGTCTGCGGCGCGCCAACCAAGCCAAGCCCGTCGGGCCCAATAACGATACCTGCAACGAGATAGCCGAGGACGGCGCCAAGCCCCAGACGACGGAATATGAGGACCGCCACGAGCGCAGCACCCAACAGCACAACCCCGCCCAACATAACATCAGCCACAATATTATGCGGGGCATGCTCCATCAGAGTTTTGCCTTCACCAGCGCGGCTGCAGCAACAATGGCGTCATAGGGTAACAGGATCGCCGCATGGCGCGACGGATAGTCACATGCCGCCGTAAAGAGCGCGAGGTCAGGCCAGCCTGTAGGCATTTCACCCTCGCGCTTGAGCGCCTCTGCTACGCCATCACGCAGTGCTGAAATCTCCGACACCGGCAACCCAACAGCCTCGCGTTGCAAGAGCGCTGCAGAAGCTTGGCCAAGCGCGCACGCATTGGCACGCAAGGCAAGCTGCGCAATACGTCCATCTTCGTCGATCATGATATCGGCCTGGATCCTGCTGCCACACAGCGGTGAACGCACTTCGGTGGAGGAATCCGGGTCATCAAGCCGATGATTGGCAACAAGCGCCGCGGCCAGCCTTAAAATGTCGCGGTTGTAGAGGGCGGAGTCCATCAGTCAGTCGTTTCCGAAGCATTGTCTTTGGTCGCGCGCTGTTCGCGGACAAATTCCGACATCGCCTCCCCACTTGCGTTCAACAGAGCATAGGTTCGTGATGTTGTCATCCATTCGGGCCGCCCTTCATCCGCACCATATACCATGTCATAGCCCATCACGAAGAGAAGGAACACCAACGTAGCCATGATTAGGCCCTTGAGCATGCCAAAACCGAAGCCGAGAACGCGGTCAATTGAACCAAGCACGGATTTGCGCGATTTGGCACCCATTGTTTTCGAAATCCATTTTCCAAGTGCGTAAATCACGATCACGATCGAGAGGAAAGCGAGAATAGCGGCGCCCGATTCAGAACCCAGAGCTTCCGCCAAAGCAGCCGTAGCAGGCGTATGCAGAAACCGCACAGCAACAATGATCAATACCCATGCAATCATCGACAGCGCCTCCTGCACAAAACCGCGCAAAAAGCCTGCCACGGCGCCACTGCCAAGCAGAAACAATACGATAATATCAAGTGCGGTCATCTATCCCTGCTGCCCCAATTCCCTGAAACGCGTCGTCCCGTAGTTCTGGGTCGCGTCATATTCCGATGTCCGGTACAGACCCAAATCGGGCCGCCATTCAACCCATCCATCCACCCGCGTTGCGGAACCAGAGATTTAGTGGCGTCCCAGCATATGGTCAACGAGATTGGCGAGTGTACGGAACTCCTGCGTTGAAATTCCCGCCTGACCTTTCACGGAAGGCGGCACCAGCGCTCGGCTAAAACCAAGCTTGGCTGATTCTTTCAAGCGCAATGCACCATGGGAAACGGGCCGAATTTCACCGGACAAAGCCACTTCTCCGAAAAGCACAGAATCGGATGGCAATGGCCGTTCTGCCAAAGCGGAGACCAGGGCCGCTGCCACGGCGAGGTCAGCCGCAGGGTCGGAAATACGATACCCGCCTGCAATGTTGAGATAGACTTCGGCCGTTGAAAAGCTGAGGCCACATCGTGCCTCAAGCACAGCCAAAATCATCGCCAGTCGCCCGCTATCCCAACCCACGACTGCCCGGCGAGGTGTCGCTCCGCTCGACAATCGCACCGTCAGCGCCTGAATTTCCACTAGAACGGGACGCGTTCCCTCAAGCGCGGGAAATACCGTTGCGCCCGTGACCTGTTCGGCCCGGTCCGTCAGAAACAATGCGCTCGGGTTTCCGACCTCGGTCAGGCCCTCTTCGACCATAGCGAAAACGCCGATCTCGTCGGTTCCGCCAAACCGGTTTTTGGACGCCCGCAATATGCGATATTGATGGCTGCGTTCGCCTTCGAATGACAGGACCGTATCGACCATATGCTCAAGCACGCGTGGGCCGGCAATCGTGCCGTCCTTTGTCACATGGCCAACAAGCATCAACGCCGTCCCGCGTTCCTTGGCGAAGCGAATGAGTTCCTGCGCGGAGGCCCGAACCTGGCTGACGGTGCCTGGCGCGCCCTCAATCAGGTCGCTGTGCATGGTTTGGATTGAATCGATCACCAGCAACGCGGGTGGCGCACCCTGCCCCATGGTGGTCAAAATATCGCGCACTGATGTCGCTGCCGCCAGTTGTACCGGCGCATCGCCAAGCCCAAGCCGGCGCGCGCGCAGCCGTACCTGATCAACCGCTTCTTCACCCGAAATATAGGCAACATCCAGACCGCGCCGCGCGAGATTTGCAGCGGCTTGCAGCAACAAGGTCGATTTGCCGATACCCGGATCACCGCCCAGCAAAGTGGCCGAGCCGGGTACCAACCCGCCACCCAGCGCGCGATCAAATTCCAAAATGCCGGTCGATGCGCGATCCGGGAGTTTTATATCGGTATTCAGTCCCGACAGCTCAACCGCACGGCCGCCAGAATGCAGATGATGCTTTAGTTCAAATACGGTTGCGCTCACCTCTTCGGCAAGCGTGTTCCACTCGCCGCAATCGTCGCACTGGCCCTGCCAGCGATTGGCCTCCGAACCACATGCCTGACAGATAAATTTTCGTTTTGCTTTTGCCATCGGTAAGAATTAACAGAACATATCAAGAACTCAAGAGGCAATAGCCGCGCATCTGCGCTTGCGTGTCGCCTATCAGGATGCCACACCCCAACAATGCGCGAAAAAGAACTCAGACTGGCGCTCATTTGCTATGGCGGCGTCAGCCTCGCCATCTACATGCATGGCGTCACGCGTGAGATTTGGCACATATTGCGCGCCAGTCGGGCATTTCACGACGGAATATTACCCAAACGCAAAAGTGAAGCCGTCTACCACGCGTTGCTTACAGAAATGTCGAGCGTGAGCGGTGTGAAGCTTCGCGTGCTGACCGACATCATCGCTGGATCGAGCGCAGGCGGTATCAACGGCATATTTCTGTCGCAGGCCATCGTTACTGGTCAGTCCCTTGAGCCATTGACCGATATGTGGCTTGAGATGGCTGACGTCGACGTGCTGCTTGACCCCGATGCCCGACCGCTTTCCCGCTTTTCCAAATTTTGGGCAACGCCGATAGCCTGGATGATATTGCGCAGGCGCGGCGGGGCAGTCGAGCGAACGGTGGCCAAGGAAGCTCAGGAAGAAGTTGTTGCCAAGCTGTCACGCTTCGTGCGCGCAAGATGGTTTGCACCGCCCTTTGGCGGTAATGTATTTTCCAAATTGTTGTTAGATGCGCTCAACGCAATGGCCGCAAGCGAAACAGAAACGCAGCTTCTGCCCACGAACCAACCGCTAGACCTGTTTGTTACGGTTACCGATTTTAACGGCCATGATCAGGTGCTTCGCTTGAACAGCCCCGAAATCGTCACTGAATCCGAACATCGTATCACCGTCGATTTTTCAACACGTGGCCGTACGGGGCTGGCCGACATCCCCGAACTCATCTTCGCCGCACGCGCGACGGCTAGCTTTCCCGGTGCATTTCCGCCCTTTTCGGTTCGCGAGCTTGACCGCTTGCTGGAGCGCGAACATGTTGCATGGCCCGGCCGCAGCGCGTTTTTGAAACGCATTCTACCCCAGCAATTTGCCGTGGGTGCCGCGGACGACACCATGCTGATTGACGGATCGGTGCTCGCCAACGCGCCTTTCAACCAGGCCATTGCCGCCTTGCGCAACCGCCCTGCCCGGCGCGAAGTTGACCGGCGGTTTGTCTATATCGATCCGAAGCCCGGCCGGCCGAGTTTCCGTTTTGGCCGCCGCAACGCGGACGGCAGCACTGACATGCCCCGCAAGCCACCCGGCTTTTTTTCCACGATATTGGGCGCAACGTCAAACATCCCGCGCGAACAGCCCATCCGCGACAGTCTGGAGAAAATCACGGGCCGTTCTGAACGCATCGAACGGACTCGGCTGGTTATCAACAGCCTGCGTGAGGAAGTGGAGTCGACCGTTGAGTCGCTGTTGGGGAAGACATGGTTTCTTAGCCAGCCCACGGCAAGCCGCATGCAAAAATGGCGGCAGTCGGCGCAGGAAAAGGCGATTGTCGCAGCCGGATTTAGCTACCGCGCGTACAGCCACCTCAAAATTGCCGGGGTTGTTGACGATATCATCTCGACGGCCCGCCGAAGTCTCCCGGATTCACCATCCGACTTTTTCCGCGGTCTTCGCAACGCACTTTGGATCGAGATCAGGGCGCGCGGGCTCGATAATGTATCCCAACAAAATGCGAAGGAGCGAGAAAATCACGCGGCTTTTTTCCGTGCCCATGACCTGAGATTCCGAATTCGTCGGCTTCGGTTTCTCGCGCGGCATCTGACCGAAGAGGTCGAAAATGTCTTTGAAGTGCCGGGCGAAAATATCGCCAAGATGCGCGACGCCATTTACCGGTGTCTCGCGCTTTTCCTAGATCTCGAAACCGCCGAATTTTTGGGCATTGATTTTGCGTTGGCGGCCAAAACCGGCGTCACAAATCCTGCAGGCCTTATGGACCACCTCGCCACGCAGCGTGATCTCGTCCGCAGCGACGGCCAAGTCGATAAAATATTGTGTGAGGCGCTGCTCACGCTTCCTGTTGACGCCCGTCGGGCCATGTTGCTTGGATATCTGGGCTATGCGCTTTACGACATTGCTACCTTGCCCTTATTGCAGGACGAAGGATTTGACGAATTTGATCCGGTAAAAGTCGATCGTATTTCACCGGAAGATTGCGCATCCATTCGTAAAGGTGGCGCTGCATCGACCCTGAAGGGTATCGAGTTCAACAATTTCGGCGCGTTTTTCAGTCGGTCCTACCGCGAGAATGATTATCTGTGGGGACGATTGCACGGGGCAGAGCGGCTTATCGATATTGTCGTGTCGTCGCTACCCTTGGGCCATGAGTTCGCCTTAGAGCGGGTGCAGGATTACAAACGCCTCGTTTTCCGCGCTATTCTGGATGAGGAACAGGATAGGCTCACGCAAATCCAGCCACTTATCAATTCCCTACGAACCGAGGTCGAACAGATTAAATCCTGAGCGCCTATTTTACCATGCCATAAACGGTTTCGACAAATCGGTCTGCGGTGATGAAGCCATCAGCTTTCACGCCATAGCCATCGGCTGGTCGTTCCGCCTTGATCTGCTCAAGTGTTTTGCCCGCTTTGATGCCAGCTTCAACCTTGCCAATGATTTGCGCGACCATATCGCGATATTGTTGCAAGTCCGCTTTCGTCGCCACCGCGCCATGGCCAGGCACGATTTTGGTTTGGTCATTCGCCATAGCCAGCACTTTATCCGCGCCTGTCACAATTCCACGGACATCGCCGCCGCTGCTCGCGTCTACAAAGGGAAAACTCATCTTCCAAAAGAACAGGTCCCCCATGTGGATGACATTGGATTTCGTCCAATACACAATTGAGTCGCCATCGGTGTGAGCCGCCGCCATATGCATGACGCGCACTTCTTCACCGTTGAGATGCAGCTTCAATCCATCGTCATAGGTCACTAAGGGAAGCGCGGCCTTCGGGCTCGGCTTCTGGTCCCCTTGACCAGCCAACATACGGATGCGCACATTGTTATGCGCCATGATCAGGACGCCGTCCTTGCCAAGATTTTCGTTCCCGCCCGTGTGGTCATAATGCCAATGGGTATTGACCAGAAATTTGACCCGCTGCGCGCCAAGCGCGGCAACTGCGGTTTTAATTTTGGCGGTCAACGGGGCGAATTGGTCATCGATCAGGATCGTGCCATCTTCGCCATAGGACACACCAATATTACCGCCCGCGCCAAACAGGACGGCAACCCCCGGCGCGACCTGTTCGGTTTTGATTTCGACTTTTGACACGTCCTGCGCAAGTACAGGACCGGCGACGATGAACGCAGCTGAAGCAAACAGATAACGCATTGGGAAACTCCTTCGATGAACGTTGTTCATTGTAAATTCCGGCTTGGCAAGCGCCCCATTTAATCTGTTATGCCGTCCCAAATCCCTTTGAGCTTGTCAAAGAAGCCAGTCGATTGCGGACATTCTTCGCCGGTTTCAGTTTCACGGAACTCACGCAAGATTTCTTTCTGCCGCGCTGACAGTCGCGACGGCGTCTCCACGTCAATCTGGATGACCATATCGCCGCGTCCTCGTCCTTGCAGGACCGGCATCCCTGCCCCGCGCTGGCGAAGCTGTTTGCCCGACTGGATGCCCTCAGGAACGATGATAACATGTTCCGCACCATCGAGACCTGGAATGCGGATTTCACCCCCCAGCGCGGCTGTAGTGAAGCTTACAGGGGCACGGCAGAACAATGTCGTGCCATCGCGTTCGAAAACCTTGTGGCGTGACAAATGGATGAAAATATACAGGTCGCCCGCCGCCGCTCCATATGGGCCCGCCTCGCCCTTGCCAGCCACGCGAATACGCGTGCCTTCGTCAACACCCGGCGGGATATTTACGGCAATGGTCTTGCGTTCATCGACCCGGCCTTCACCGCCGCAGACCCGGCACGGATCTTCGATAACTTCGCCCCGGCCGTGGCAGGTCGGACAGGTGCGTTCGACCACGAAGAAGCCTTGCTGCGCACGGACCTTGCCATGGCCTGCGCACAGATTGCAGCGGCGCTTGCCCGAGCCCGGCGTCGCGCCGGTGCCTTCACAGGTTCCGCAGGCAGTCGCCACGTCAATCGTAATCTCCGCGTCTTTTCCGTGGAAAGCCTCATCCAGCGAGATTTCGAGATCATAACGCAAGTCGGCGCCACGCGCCGGGCCGCGCTGGCGTCCGCCAAAGGCGTCGCCAAAAAAGCTTTCGAAGATATCGGAGAAGTCACCAAAACCTGCGCCACCCTGGCCGCCGCCGCCCATACCGCCATTTTCAAACGCGGCCTTGCCAAAACGGTCATAAGCCGCACGCTTTTGCGGATCTTTCAGGACGTCATAGGCCTGGCTGATTGCCTTGAACTTGGCTTCGGATTTTTCGCAGCCGGGATTACGGTCGGGATGGCATTCCATCGCGATCCTACGATACGCGGTTTTAAGCGTCTTTTCATCCGCTGTCCGCTCGACTTCCAGCAATTCGTAATAATCAATGTCGAGATTCATGACTGAGTACCCCCGGCTTCCCGACCGTCGCTGCGTTTCGGTTGCGACGGTCGGAAATTTTCAACATCAGTCTTTTTTGTCGTCTTCGACTTCGGAGAATTCGGCATCAACGACATTATCGTCGGCTGGCGCCTCTTCCGATGCTGCATCCGCCGATGCTCCGGCAGCTTGCTCTTCCTTGTAGATCGCTTCGCCAAGCTTCATCGCAATCTGGGCCAAGGCAGTCGCCTTTTCCTTCATGGCTTCGGCATCGCCACCTTCGATCGCCGTCTTGGTGTCCGCAACAGCTGCCTCGATTTCGCCCTTCAACGCGGCGTCAATCTTCGAACCATGCTCTTCAAGTTGCTTCTCGGTGGTGTGGACAAGGCTTTCGGCGTTGTTCTTCGCCTCGGCAGCCTCACGACGCTTCTTGTCTTCTTCGGCAAAGGCCTCGGCATCACGGACCATCTGGTCAATATCCGCATCCGACAAACCGCCCGATGCCTGAATCTTGATCTGCTGTTCCTTGCCGGTACCCTTGTCCTTGGCAGTCACGCTGACAAGACCGTTGGCATCGATGTCGAACGTGACCTCAACCTGCGGCACGCCGCGCGGTGCGGGCGGGATGCCGACCAGATCGAAATTGCCAAGCAGCTTGTTGTCCGCAGCCATCTCGCGCTCGCCTTGGAAGACGCGAATGGTCACGGCATTCTGATTGTCTTCAGCGGTCGAATAGACCTGGCTTTTCTTCGTTGGAATGGTCGTATTGCGATCAATCATGCGCGTAAACACACCGCCAAGCGTTTCGATGCCCAGCGACAATGGCGTCACGTCAAGCAACAGCACGTCCTTCACGTCGCCCTGCAACACGCCAGCCTGAATGGCTGCGCCCATGGCAACAACTTCGTCAGGATTGACGCCGGTATGTGGTTCCTTGCCGAAGAAATTCTTCACGACATCGCGGACCTTTGGCATGCGAGTCATACCGCCGACCATCACCACTTCATCAATGGCGTCGGCCTTGATGCCTGCATCGGCCAAGGCTTTTTTGCAAGGCTCAAGCGTACGCTTGATCAGGTCATCAACCAGCTTTTCGAGGTCGGCGCGGGTGATTGTCTTTACCAAATGCTTTGGACCATTTTGATCCGCGGTGATGAACGGCAAGTTGACTTCAGTCGTCTGCGTCGACGACAGTTCGATCTTTGCCTTTTCCGCGGCTTCCTTCAAACGTTGCAACGCCAGCTTGTCCTTGGTCAGGTCAATGCCTTCGGCCTTGTTAAAATCAGCTGCCAGATGTTCTACAAGAACGCTGTCAAAATCTTCACCGCCAAGGAATGTATCGCCGTTGGTCGATTTCACTTCGAACACGCCGTCACCCACTTCAAGGATCGAAATGTCGAATGTACCGCCGCCAAGGTCATAGACCGCGATGGTTTTATTCTCGTCCTTGTCCATGCCATATGCCAGCGCAGCAGCAGTAGGCTCGTTGATGATACGCAGCACTTCAAGGCCGGCAATCTGGCCGGCATCTTTGGTAGCCTGACGCTGCGCATCGTTGAAATAAGCTGGAACGGTGATGACCGCCTGAGTAACGGTTTCGCCCAAATAGGCTTCAGCCGTCTCTTTCATCTTTTGCAGGATGAAAGCCGAAATTTGCGATGGCGAATATTCTTCGCCGCCTGCCTTAACCCACGCATCGCCGGTTTTACCCTTGACGATACCATAAGGGACGAGGCCCATGTCCTTCTTGGTCATGGGATCATCGAAGCGACGGCCGATAAGGCGCTTCACCGCGTAAATTGTGCTTTCTGGATTTGTAACAGCCTGGCGCTTTGCAGGTTGCCCGATGAGACGCTCGCCGTCTTTAGCAAAGGCCACGATCGATGGCGTCGTACGTGCGCCTTCTGCATTCTCAATGACCTTGGGCTTGCCGCCGTCCATTACCGCAACGCAGCTGTTTGTCGTGCCCAAGTCGATACCAATAACTTTAGCCATAAAAACTTACCCCGAAATTTTAAAAATTGAACTTTAACCCCCTTGTTCCGCGTCGGCCCTATCAGGCACCGGCGCTTTCGCAACAAAAGGTCGTAGCGGCGATATAGGTGCCAATTCTCTTGGCACAAGACTTTGGCGCGCGTAGACAGGCAAAAAGTAGATGCAAATTCCACGCGGGATAGTCCCAACGGTGGACAGTGCGTATTACAAGATGAGGATTATATGGACCGTAGGATTTTCACATTTGGCGCTGTTGCGACCGCCTTGCTTCTTGGCGCATGTGGTCCAACGCCGCAGTTGAAAGTGAAAGAGGCGGTGCTGACTCTATCGCCTGTGGACAGCAACCCGTCGGCCTTTCATTTCAACGTCTATGGTGGACCAAAAGACGTGTATCTGGTGCGCGTAAGTTCGCCGTCGGCCATTCGCACGGAAATGCATGACGTGTCGGTTGACCCCAAAACGGGCGCCGTGAGCATGGCGCCGATGGACCGCGTTCTGATCCCAGCCGGGAAAACTGTCGCGTTCAAAAAAGGCGGCAAGCATGTCATGGTCTGGGGTGTAAACCTTATCCCACGCCGATTGGGCGAGATTGACACCGAATTCCTGTTTTCGAACGACGAACGCATATTGGTGAAGGCACGGGTGCAGGAAGTGGACGGCAGCGATCCGGACGAAAAAAAGGCCATCGACGGTTAAGTGCGTTGCGCCCGGTTGCCCTCGTCATCCTGAATTGGTGAAAAACAAAAATGCTCGGCCCGCATAAATCGGGAAGACCCCTGACTGTGCGCGAACGTGCATTGGCGGAGTCTGTTTTCGGGTCGGCGTTGGATTACCACCCAGTCCGGGTCCACAATCGCAAATATTGGTGGTTTCAACCAAAGCGCGTGACCATGGCGCCGAACGGACATTTGTGGTTTCACCCTAAAAGCAGATTATTCTGCGACGATTTCTGCGACACCGACCTCCATCTGCAGGGTCTTTTCATTCATGAGCTGGTGCATGTATGGCAGCATCAGAAAGGCATATTCCTGCCGCTCCGGCGGCACCCGTTTTGCCGTTATGATTATAGTCTGAAGCCGGGCTGGAAGCTCCATCAATATGGGCTTGAACAGCAAGCCGAAATCGTGCGGCACATCTTCCTTTTGCGCCAAGGTGCCAAAGTCCCCGGCGCACCGCCCTTGTCGCAATATGACAATATTCTACCGTTCTAGCGGCAACAGTCCAAGCCGCGCCCGCATCGACCAGCGAATCAGCATGAGCACCGACACCACGGCCAGGCCGGTTGCAAGGCCAGTCCATACACCGACCCCATCCCAGCCAGCCCTGAAGGCAAGCCAGCCGCCCACACCGATGCCCACGACCCAATAACCAAATGCCGCAAAATACATAGGCACCTTGGTGTCGTGTAATCCTCTCAGCATCCCTGCACCGACCACTTGCGCGCCATCGACAATCTGAAAAATGGCCGCGACCATGAGAAAGCTGACCGCGAGGTTGAAAACCTGCGTCGTGTCGGCATCGACAGGAGTGACGAAAATACCAATCAACGCCTCGGGGAACATAAATATGGCCAGCGCCATCACCGCCATAAAGCCAGTCCCAAGAACAAACGCCGTCCATCCAGATCTGGCAATGCTGGTGGCATCACCGCGGCCATAAGCAAGCCCAACCCGCACTGTCGCCGCCTGCCCCAGCCCCATGGGTACCATGAAGGTGAGCGAGGCTATCTGGATCGCTACGGCATGCGCAGCAACCGAGGCTTCGTTGATCAGGCCCATCAGCAATATGGCGACGGCAAACACCCCGCCTTCAAACCCCATGGTCACACCAATGGGCAGGCCGAGCCTCCAGATTTCGCGATAGCGCCGCCAATCCGGACGCCAAAAGCGACCAAATAAATGATAGCGCCGGAATTTCGGATGAAAGCTGACAACAAGCGCCATCACGCTGAATTCCACGACATTGGTTATTGTACTGCCGATGCCTGCCCCAAGAAGACCAAGCTGGGGCAACCCATAATGACCAAGTATCAGGCCGTAATTAACGACCGCATTCAGGACCACCGCGCCGCAGGCGACGATAGTTGCCCATATGGGCTTTTCCAGTGCAGCGACAAAATTGCGCAGCACCAAGAACCCCAGAAACGGCAGGATAGACCACATGTAGGCGCGCACGAATATTGCAGCGTTGGCGGCCAGATCGGGTTGCTGCCCCGTCGCGATCAGGATCGCTTCGGCATTCCACAAAAATGCCCAGACGGGCACCATGACCGAACAGCAGACCCACAGGCCCTGGCGAAATGTCCGCCTGATATCGCGCACCGAATGCGCCATGCGGCCTTTTTCCGAAGCCATCATCGGCGCCGTGGCGGTCACCAGCCCCATGCAGAAAATGGCGCAGAAGATCGCAAGATTATGTCCCAAGGCCCCCGCCGCCAATTCGCGTGGTCCAAGCCAACCAAGCAAGATGACGTCGGTGACGCCGATGAGCATCATCGTCAGGTTCGACAATATCATCGGCCACGCAAGCAGCAACGTTGCGCGAAGCTCATCGCGCCACGGGGACTGGCGGTCTATCGGGATTGCCGTTGTGGTCATGGCGGCGGTGGATAGCCGAGAGAATTCAAGTTTACTACTCGTTCAATTATGAACTGTAAGTCAAACCAATGGACAACAGTAAAACTGCGAACGCGATGAGCGACTTCGGCTTTTCATTCGTTGGTAGTTATTTGAACCAATGTGCTAGAATTGAAGCCTGGACGATTGACATCCTAACCGTGAACGATGGCAAAACGTCAAAGTCCAGAATGCCTCATCTTTTTGGTCAAAAATTAAAAGCAGTTAAAGAACTTGCGGAAACGCACCCTGAAATTTTCAGTAAGCCAAACCGCGTTGTGGAATTAATGCAAAAATTCGAACAACCCGCAAAACTTCGTTCGAACTTAGCGCATTCCATCACACACAAAACAAGCAACGACTCAGGCAGCTTCTATCTTTTTCAGAACACCGGGACTGCGGAGCGTTTTTGGTTCACAGAAGATGACATGAAGCTAGCCATTTCTGACCTAAAAAGGATCGTGAAAGAAATAACTGACCAGAAACTGAAACCTACTCCGCCGCCTTTGCAACCCCAACCAAAGCAGGCCGCAACAGGCGGTCCTTGATCATATAACCTGCCTGCATTTCGGCGATGATCGTACCGGGCTCAGCTTCGGTGCTTGGAATCTCGACCATGGCCTGATGCTGGTTGGGATCAAGCGGCATTCCCATTGCTGCAATGCGCGTGATACCATTCTTGGCGAATACGCTGTCGAGTTCCCGGCCAGTTGCCTCAAGGCCGATCACAAGTGGTTTCATCGCCTCGCTCTCGCGCATTTCCGCAGGGATGGCTTCCAATGCGCGCGTCAGGTTATCTGAAACCGAGAGCACATCGCGGGCAAAGCCAGTGGCGGCATAAGCGCGCGCGTCCTGCGCCTCTTTTTCCATGCGGCGGCGGACATTCTGTGTTTCCGCCTGCGCATAGAGCACGTCCTGCTTTGCGGCAGCGAGCGCTTCTTCAAGCGCGACAATCTTCGCATCTGCGGCGTCTGTCGCTTCTGGCGTATCGTCTTTCATATGCTCTGGCACGCCTTCAAGTTCTTTTTCCACTGCACTATCGGCAGCCGCTGATGTCTTGTCTGTCATAACCTAAAAAACCCATATTCGTTGCGACGCTTCGGTCGTCAGTTGCCTTGCGCATATAGAAAGCAATTCGATTTCATCAAGCGGCCAGTCATTTAATTAACCGGCTGAGCGCTTGCGCGGTGAAGTCAACCATCGGCACAATCCGCGCATAATTCAGCCGCGTTGGGCCGATGACGCCTACAACCCCAACGACCTTGCCCCCCGCCTCGCGATAAGGCGCAGCGATCACCGATGATCCCGACAGCGAGAAAAGATTATTCTCCGAACCAATGAAAATCCGCGTCGATTGCGCCTCACGCGCGCTATCGACCAGCCTTGCAATTTCTTCCTTGCTCTCAAGCTCGTCGAGCAGCTGCCGGACGCGGTCAAGGTCTGCGGCAGCAGCATCGTCGATGAGGTTTGACTGCCCGCGCACGATCAGCACCGGCCGGTCATTTGCATCCAGCGACCATATTGCCAGGCCGTCACGCACAAGCTTCTGGCTGGCCAGATCAAGCTCGGCCTTTTCCGCACGAATCTCGCTATCGAGGCGCACCAAAGCCTCGGACAAGGTAAGTCCGGCCAAGCGCGCAGATATGTAGTTGGCGGCCTCGACCAACATGGATTCACTGATCGCAGCGTCAATCGTGACGAGCCGGTTCTCCACGCTGTTGTCGGAGCCAACCATGATTGCAAGCACCTGAGTCGGTGACAGCCGGGCAAAGTTGAATGCCTTCAATACTGCGTCACGTTTGGGCACAAGCACAATCCCGGCGCAGGCCGACAGCCCGGATAAAACCGACGTCGCCGCCGCCAGCGCCTCTTCAATTGGCCCATCGCCCTGGATTTGCGATTCGATTGCGCGTTGCTCTTCTGCCGATGGTTCGGCCGACTGCATCATACCATCCACGAACAGCCGCAAACCGCTTTCGGTCGGCACCCGTCCAGCACTCGTATGCGGCGAGGCAAGATAGCCTGCCTCTTCAAGATCCTGCATGACGTTTCGGATCGACGCCGGAGACAGATTAAGCCCGGCAAATTTGGAAATTGTCCGCGAACCCACGGGGGCGCCATTGTCCAGATAGCTTTCGACCACCATCCGGAAGATCATGCGGGTCCGGTCATTCAATTCGTTAATGGGTGTCTGGCTCACAATCCATAATGTAGCGCACCGCGCGCTTGCAAAGCAAGCGGGGCAAGCTATTGCAGCGTCCAACCCGTTATCAGGAGATCATCATGCGTCCATCCGGCCGTGCGCCAGACGAAATGCGCGCCATTTCGATTGAAACCCATTTCACCAAACATGCCGAAGGCAGCTGCCTGATCGGTTTTGGCGATACCCGCGTGCTGGTCACCGCCAGCGTGGAAGACCGCCTGCCACCTTGGCTGCGTGGCAAGGGCGAAGGCTGGGTCACGGCAGAATATTCCATGCTGCCCCGCGCAACACATACGCGTGGACAGCGCGAGGCTGCCAAGGGCAAACAGTCTGGACGAACGCAGGAAATTCAACGCCTGATCGGCCGTTCTTTACGCACTGTTGTTGATTTGAAGAAGCTCGGCGAGCATCAGATCACGCTCGACTGTGATGTTCTGCAAGCCGATGGGGGCACGCGAACAGCAGCGATTTCCGGCGCGTGGGTCGCCTTGCGTCTCGCCGTCGACGGTCTGCTCGCATCAGGCGCACTGAAGGAAGACCCCATCAGCGGCCGTGTCGCCGCCGTCAGCTGCGGGATCTTCAAGGGCACGCCAGTGCTTGATCTGGATTATATCGAAGATTCGGATGCCGATGCAGATGCCAATTTCGTGCTTATCGAGGGTGGGCAGATTGCCGAAGTGCAAGCCACCGCCGAAGGCGCAACCTATGACGAGGAAGGCCTGCTGCGTCTGCTGCGTCTTGCGCGCATGGGGACCGACCGCATCTTTGCCGTGCAGGCCGAAGCGGTTAAGTAGGAAGCGCCCGTCGCCCCAACGAAGGCTTGGGCTAATGTCGTCTATCGAGATAAAACGACAGGCGAGATAGGCTTCAGCCTCCGCTGGAGCGACGGCTTTGAATTGAGGCAAGCGTTTATGACTCACCGCAAACTTGTACCCGGCAAGCTGGTCATCGCCAGCCACAATGCAGGCAAGGTTCGGGAAATCCGGGCCCTGCTTGCGCCATTCGGGATTGAACCTCTGTCGGCCGGCGAACTGGGTCTCGATGAGCCGGAAGAAACCGGCACCAGCTTTGCGGAAAATGCCTTGTTGAAGGCGCATGCTTCGGCGCAGGGCTCGGGCCTGCCTGCGCTTGCCGACGACAGCGGCCTGTGTGTCGCTGCCTTGGGCGGCGCGCCGGGGGTCTATACCGCAGACTGGGCCGAGACTCAAAAATTCGAAGGCGGTCCCGGTCGCGACTGGTACATGGCGATGGGGAAAGTCGAGGGCAAGCTTGCGGAACTGGGTCCTGATGTTGACCGCAGCGCCACCTTCATTTGCACGCTCGCCATCGCATGGCCTGATGGCCACCAGGAACTGTTTGAAGGCCGCGTGGAGGGCAATCTGACATGGCCCCCTCGTGGGACACTTGGCTTTGGTTATGACCCTGTATTCGTGCCCCAGGGGCGCTCTATGACATTTGCCGAACTCGATCCTCCGGAGAAACATGCGATGAGCCACAGAGCCGATGCTTTCCGCAAATTGGTCGAGGCATGTCTGGCCTGATTGTCATTCCTCCCTTCGCAGGAACGACAAAATTGCCTACGGAACATCATGCCCAGCCCGCTTGCCCTTTACATCCACTGGCCATTTTGCGTTTCCAAATGCCCTTATTGTGATTTC
>JANMJX010000083.1:0-1924 GCA_031371575.1 Sphingomonadales bacterium | reverse complement strand
GACCCCTTTGGCGCAGCGCACAGTTCGACATCGATTTCGGCGGCATTGGGCTTTGCTGTTGCCAACAAGATTTCGGGCAAGCCCGGCAAGGCCATTGCTGTCATCGGCGATGGTTCGATGTCGGCAGGCATGGCCTATGAGGCGATGAACAACGCGCAGGCCGCAGGCAACCGCCTTGTGGTCATTCTGAACGACAATGATATGTCGATTGCTCCGCCCGTGGGTGGGCTGTCGGCTTATTTGTCGCGGCTCGTGTCCTCAAGCGAATATCTCGGGCTGCGCAGCCTTGCCAGCAAGGTCGCCAAACGTCTGTCGCGCCGGATCTACACTGCAGCGTCGAAGGCAGAGGAATTTGCCCGCGGCATGGCCATGGGCGGCACCTTGTTCGAGGAACTTGGCTTTTATTATGTCGGCCCAATCGATGGCCACAATCTCGACCAGCTTATTCCCGTGCTTGAAAATGTCCGCGACAATGCAGAAGGTCCCGTGTTGATCCACGTGGTCACGCAAAAGGGCAAGGGCTATGCCCCGGCTGAAGCCGCCGACGACAAATATCACGGCGTCGTTAAATTCGACGTCATCACTGGCAAGCAGGACAAGGGCCCAGGCGGCGGTCCGCCAGCCTATCAGAATGTGTTTGGCGAAACGCTTGCAAAGCTTGCCGAAACTGATCCCAGAATCTGCGCGATTACGGCAGCGATGCCTGGCGGCACCGGCGTGGACAAATTCTCCGCCGCGCACCCCGAACGATCGTTCGATGTCGGCATTGCCGAACAACATGCGGTAACCTTTGCCGCTGGTCTTGCAGCGCAGGGTATGCGGCCATTTTGTGCGATTTACTCGACCTTTTTGCAGCGCGCGTATGACCAGGTGGTGCACGATGTCGCGATCCAGAATCTGCCGGTGCGCTTCGCCATTGACCGTGCCGGTCTTGTCGGCGCTGACGGCAGCACCCATGCCGGGTCATTCGATATCACCTATCTGGCCACGCTGCCCAACATGGTGGTCATGTCGCCCGCCGATGAGGCCGAGCTGGTGCATATGACCTATACCGCCGTTCTCCACGACAGCGGGCCAATTGCGTTCCGCTATCCGCGCGGCAACGGCACGGGCGTGGCGATGCCTGAAGTCCCGCTGCAACTCGAAATCGGCAAAGGCCGGATCATGCGCGAAGGCAAGAAAGTTGCCATCCTTTCGCTTGGCACGCGTCTGGCCGAAGCGATGAAGGCAGCAGACACGCTGGATGCAAAGGGCCTGAGCACCACTGTCGCCGATTTGCGTTTTGCCAAGCCGCTTGATGAAAAGATGATCCGCCACCTTATCGCCACGCATGAGGTTGTCGTGACGGTCGAGGAAGCCGCGGTTGGCGGGCTTGGCGCGCATGTGTTGACGCTCGCAAGTGACCTGGGCCTGATGGACACTGGTCTCAAGATCCGCACCATGCGCCTGCCTGATATTTTCCAGGAGCATGACTCACCGCAGAAGCAATATGACCAGGCTGGCCTGAACGCGCCGCAAATTGTGGAAACCGTGCTCAAGGCGCTGCGCCATAACAGCGCAGGTGTTGAGGAAGCGAGCGTCAGCGCTTAATCAAGGCGCGCGCTTCCTTGCCAAATGGGCCTGGCAAAATTAGTTTGGAATAACAGCCTGGGCAGTTTGGCCATCGCCTTCAGGCGCAGCGATGATGTCGCGCGTGATGCTGCCCTTGTTGACCGTGTTGGTCTGGGGGTCGCCGACTGACGAACGGATGCCAAGCTCGGCAGAACCGGGCGTAGTGGAAATGGCACGTTCAGCCGCAGAGCGCGGTGCCGTGCCACCAAATAAGGTCTCCAGCACCTGTTCCTGTCCGGTGTCGGTTGAGCGGGTGACGGCAACAGCCGTTGGCTCAAGCGCGAAGTCAGGCGGCACAACCAGCGGCGCAGCG
>JANMJX010000065.1:0-41420 GCA_031371575.1 Sphingomonadales bacterium | reverse complement strand
CCACTGTCAGCAATGTTATCCGATGCCTTGTTTATTCCAAGTACGCCGAGCACCGTGTCGTAAAAGTGCCTGGATCGTTCAATATCGTTCGACCCAACCATCGTGTGAAAAAGCACAGATTTATCTCCTATGAAATGTAGTAACTGCGTTATCATCTAACGGCATGCAGACATTACCTAAAACTGGCTGCAACGCTAGTACACAATGTCAGTTGAACATTTCCGAACTGAATATTTCGCTCGAGTGTGAGCGGCGCAATGACAAAGTTATCTGACGGCTTTGAACATCAGCTAACTTGCTTCTGAAGGTCAGCATATTACAGCAGAAGCGGGAGAGTCGATTGGTTTCCTCGACGCCAAACGCTAACAAAACCGCGGTCCATTCAGCTGATCGCGCGTCACACAAGCTGCCTTTCGATTACCTCCTATTTTTTCGCTGCCGACGGCTGGTTCTGTAGCACAGATCAGGAGCTACTAACGGCTAGAATGTTGTGGGATGCTGTCGGTCCGCTTTTATTGCCGGAACACGGCAGAGCGCAAATCTGGCCGGTGCCAAAATCGTTTATTTGTGACACCAGATGAGAACCAGGGAACGGCCGTGTCATTGGCGCACGCGGAGCAAACCGTCGCGGACGCGCGAAGGCCGCCAGAGGCTCGGGCTGCAGTAAGACGACGACTGATAAAAGTTTCGCAAATGGAACAATCTCTAACTTTGAGCATTACATGATAGCCTCAAGCAGCTGCCGTTTGGCGCGCCGGAGGCTCTTTAAATGAGTGAAGGTCAAGAAGACCCGGTGAATGTCAGCGCACTCGCCGACGCCTTGGTAACACGAACCGCCGAGCGGGACCGTGCATGGCGCAACTCGCTCGACATTTTGGTGGTCGCCGATGCAAACGGGGTCTTCAGCGCCGTTAGCCCCTCGTGGAAAACGGTCCTCGGACATCATGAAGCCGAGGTCGTCGGTCGCAGCTTCCACGATTTCGTGGTAGAAGACGACGTTTCCGCAACCAAGGATGCCGTGGTCAGCGCCGCTGCTGGCGTAGACGTCGGCGGTTTCCGGAACCGCTACCGCCACAAGGATGGTTCATCTCGGCTGCTGGCCTGGCGCACATCTTCTGAGGACGGCATGATCTATGGCTATGCCCGCGATGTGACTGTCGAGCAGCAGCAAGCTGACGAATTGGATGCGCGTGTCAGGGAGCGCGAGCGGTTGTGGACCACCAGTCCGATGCTGTTCGCTAGAGCGGCATTCGACTCGACTATCCTTGAGGTCAACGCGGCATGGACGACGATGCTCGGCTGGACCGCCGATGAATTGGTGGGCCAGTCCTATGCCGACTTTGTCTACGCGGAAGACGCTGCCCGCTCACTCGACTGGGCCGATCGCAAGGCCGCCGGACAGCATGTCGAAGAGCTCCAGAACCGCTATCGTTGCAAAGAAGGCGACATACGCTGGATTGCCTGGTCGATAACGACCGATGCAGACGTCTTTCACTGCGTCGGGCGCGATATTACCGAACAACGCGCGCAGGCGGAAGCACTGAAATCGCGCGAAGAAGACCTTCGCCAGGTTCAGAAGGTAGAGGCGATCGGGCAGCTCACGGCGGGGATTGCGCACGACTTCAACAACCTGCTCACCCCAATCGTCGGCGCGCTTGACCTGCTGCTGCGCAAATATCACGACGATGCGCGGTCAGTACGTCTTATCCTAGGCGCGCAGCAATCGGCGGAACGCGCTCGCATCCTAGTCAGTCGCCTCTTGACGTTCGGTCGACGCCAAAATCTCAAAGCACAGCCCGTCGCCATCAACGCGCTGGCGAAGGGCATGGTCGACATGATCGCACGGACGATTGGTTCACAGATCGATGTCGTGGTCGACATTGCCGACGACATGCCGTTCGCCATGGTCGACGCGAATGAATTCGAATTGGCGCTGCTGAACCTTTGTGTAAACGCCCGCGACGCAATGCCCGAGGGCGGCACGCTGACCATCGCGAGCGATTGGGTCGATCAGGACGACAGCGATACGTTCCAGCTGTCGAAGGGCACTTATGTGAGGGTATGCGTCAGCGACAACGGGCACGGGATGGATGCCGACACGCTGCGACGCGCGACCGAGCCGTTCTACACGACCAAGGGGGTCGGTAAGGGTACCGGTCTTGGTCTCTCGATCGTGCAGGGCTTTGCGGCCCAGTCAGGCGGTGGCACGCATATCGTCAGTACCCCCAGCGAGGGCACGACGGTTACAATATGGCTGCCCGCTGCCGAAGGCACGGCCTCGACTTCGCTCCAAGTCGATTGCGGCGACGAGCTTGTTGAATGCCCGCCACGCAAGGTGCTTCTGGTGGACGATCAGGAGCTGTTGCTTGAGGGAGCAAGCGAGATGCTCCGGGAACTCGGTCATGAGGTGACGACCGCCTCGTCGGGTGCGGCGGCGTTGGCGCACCTGCGGAGCGGCAGGTCCTTCGATGTGATGCTGACCGACTATATGATGCCCAATATGACTGGACTCGAGCTGATCACGATCACCCGCGCAATTCTGCCATCGCTGCCTGCTGCACTTATCACCGGGTTCGCCGACGTAGCAACAAACGACGTTGGCGTTCGCCGACTTTCGAAGCCGTTCAACATGGCAGATTTAGGCAGCTTGATCGCTGAACTAACCGGCGGCTCTTAGAGTTTTCACCAATGGTGATACGAGCGCGTCAAATATGTCGGCGTCAAAGCCAGTTGTTTTTGATACCCCCAACCGAGCCACGCTTTTCCGCGAGCTTGCAGGTATCGAAAACGCCAAAGACAATGGCCCATTTTGACGGTTCAGTCTTAAAGTCGCTACGTCCGTAATTGGGTCGTTCCCGGAACGGCAGCTTTGGGCGAAGGTTTCCCAATAAAATTCGAAGCCACACGGAAGCTCTTCAATTCCCTCGTTTCAACTTGAGCCACGCTTGATTGCGTCCTCTTGTATACGCGGCCGCAGTGTCTTTAATCAATAAACCTTCGCCGCCTTGCGCCCACACTTCATCTGCCAACATCTGGACGCCGCGCGCCGCTGCAACGATATTGTGCTGGACGACCACGGTAGGGGGTGCGTCCGGCTCTTTGTCGCGCGTTCCTTCCCGCCAAGCCCAATCGTCCGCTATCTCGCCGGCTGCAGCATCATGGAGCGCCTGCAGACGCGCTTTGCGTTCGATCAGCGGCATATCACACCCACCATCGCGCCATTCACGATCGGGCATTGCATCGAATAGGTGAAGAGTTCCAGCCTCACCGCCCGACTTCCAATTGCGCTCACACCAGGCTTTTGTCTCTGCCAGCGTATTCCCGACGATAAATTCACCATCAAAAAACATTGGCTCACCCGCTACGCGTTCCATGACGCTTAGGACATGGGAGATATG
Source organism: Sphingomonadales bacterium (assembly GCA_031371575.1). Classification (GTDB taxonomy): domain Bacteria; phylum Pseudomonadota; class Alphaproteobacteria; order Sphingomonadales; family Sphingomonadaceae; genus Sphingorhabdus_B. Next base: position 38,022 of record JANMJX010000065.1, on the reverse strand, counting down.
ACCTGTTCCCTCAATAGCATAGCCGTTGCGCGTCCAGAACTTTGGCTTGCCATCCAACCCGCGCCAATGGCCTGCACGGAATCCATCCATCTTGCATTCGACAACAGCGGTGTCGGAGAGCAAATTGCCGCTCCACCGTCCAGCGAGCTGGAATAGCTCAATCGAACGTCGTGTGTTTGGGAGGTTGTAGTGCAATGTCATCGTTATCTACCTCAGCAGCAACCTAAGCTGGCAATTCGGACCGCACAATTGATTAAATCAAAGCATTTTAGGCGAACCCGCTGATCATCGAGTAGGTAACGGCCGTCCGCTATGACGGACTGGAATGCAGCCTGAGTGGAATGTTGGTTAGCAAAAGGCCCCGCTACGCGAATAACGGGGCCGATGGCTTTGACATCAGGCGGGAAAGGAAAGCCAAAAGCAAACCGCCCAATGGAGCGCACGCCAAACGCTCGCGGCTCAACCTACCGCTCAATCTTTAGTTTGGCATCCTTACAACTCGAACGACCGATTGGGCCGTGGGTGCATCGAATTGTTGCACTGCTTTGAGAATGGGCTCGACCCATGCGGGCACATCAAAGCCGCCGACACGCTGATCAATCTGCTCTCCATTGGCTGCTATGCCTGGCATGGCGCGTGCAAGCTTGCGCTCGATAATGCCAATGTCACTACGCTGCCCGATAGCCGTAAGGACGAATGAAGCCGCATACAGATCCACCAACTGGGAGGTTGCCTGTTTTGCGGCCGCCTCAAATTCCTCCGCCAATCCATCGAACGCGGTGCCGATTTCCCGCTTCAACAGTTGCTGTTGCGCCGAAATAGACTGTCTTTCCGCATCAATCCGGCGCCGCAATTCTCGCACACCGTCTTTGAGCAACTCAAGTTCGTCGTCCAAAAGGGCCGTGTCAGGTCGCGTGGCCGCCTGCAAATCGCCCTCAAGCAACTTGTCGGCAATCTCATTACCGGCATTGCTACGGAGCAGCGATTGCTCACGAATGTCGCGCAAGGTGTTCTGAATCGCTGCCTGCCGTTCAAATGCCGTGTTGATAGCTGCCTCAAGCTTCACGATTTCATCCCGCGATCGATCAATACGCTGGTTGAAAGGGGAAGCATTGAGACTGGCTACCCGTTTGGCGGCCGCTTGGATGGCGGCGTTCACGCGGGATTCCCCGGTGCAAGTTTTGGCTTTGCATATGCGCGGGTCCAAATATCGTCGTAATCGGATGCCTTAGAAACACGCTCAGGCTTCGCGACAGAGGCTTTCGGTGCCTTTGGGTTGCCATATGCGCGCGACCATACCTGATCGACCGCCTTGCGCTTCAGGTGGCGTTCGACTGCGGCCAATTGGATGTCCAGAGGCGCCCTAGCCAATTCGTCGATGATTGTTTTGGCTTCAGCATATTTGGAACCGCTTGTGCAAGACGCCAGCAACATTGCCTCCGCTTGGCGCTCGCGGCCTTTGACATGCGGCGATTCCATCACCTTCGCATGGCGGTATTTGGCGTTTGTCTTTGCGGCAAAGGCAATATCGGCTGCGGATGGCTTTGGTGCAACTGGTGCCGCGGCCATGGGCTTGGCGGATGCAACAGTCTTTGAAGTCTGCGCCGATGTTGAACGCGAGCCTGCACCGGGATAATCATTCTCGCTCATCTCTGCGTGCATAGGTGTTGCATACTTATCGGATGCAACAGGAAAGCCGGGGATCGGCGCGTGAAGACGCTCCGACATATTGTGAAACCGCAACTTTGGTCGTTCAGTGTTAACTTGGGTCATGTACTTATTCCTTTCAATTAATCGTGTTCATTGTGGTTGGGATTTGTTGGCGCGCCGGTCATGTCAGCAACAGGCGCGTTAATTCGGTGCGTTCGTCTTGCTCGGTCACTTTGTCCCGATACATACGGACATGATCGACGATCTTGAGTATTTCGGTTTCCAAGATTTCTGCAATTTGGTCGGGTGCAAGCGCCTCAAGCTGGCATGTACCCCCTATCCATGACTTGGCCCTGCTATCCGTCGATTTCGCCGGCGCGGTAGGAAGGTTGAGATCTTCAACTTGTTCGCGGGTCAGAGCAATACGTCGAAATTCAACCTCGACCATAGCGTGCAGGCGATCCGCGCGAACGAACGCGGAAACATCGCTCGCGACTGAATTGAAAATGCTTTCCCCGCTCGGATCATAATCCCCCAGATGAAGGATGACACAAGGTTTCCCAGTCTCGCAAATGCGATCAGCCAAATCCTTTTTCGCAGTGAGGCTATCGAAGCCACCGGACGAAAAGCACTTAATGCTGTACTCTTTTGCTATGCGCACAAGCTGCGGAAGCATGCCACCCGCCTCGCACCACACCTCAATGTGAATGTCTTGTGTTGCCATCAAATCACGGCGGTAATTGTCAGCCTTCGCTTTTACATACGCGCGGAATGCATCTGCATCTGCAAATCGGTCCATGGGGTACGTGGTCACGCCATCGTCCCTGATTGCGGCAAAGGGAATAAAACGGCCTCGCCTTGCCATAGCTAAATGATGACATAGCTTTCCGTAAAATTGCTCGCTCTTGTCTGCCCCATGTGCACCAACCAACCGATAAAATATTTGACGGGCGGTTAGCGGCCAATGGTTGTTAAACTCATTTAGGACGCCGATTATCTGATTAAGCAGCACAACCGTTTTCGCTTGTGGATTATAGTCATCGACATATCCGCGCTTCCGGCTCGAAGTTTTACGGCAAGCCGTAATTTCTGGAGATGGGGTGTTTTGAGTTGCTATTACCATGGCTCCCCAACTTTGCCGGGTATCCGGTCGGCGCGGTCCTGGATGATGTCGTAAAGTTCGTCGTGAAGACGATTTGCCCACTGAGCGATACTGCTGTTTTCGTCGCAGTAGTGCTCGTAAGTTTCTGCGCACCATTCGTAGTATTCTTCAACAACACTATCCTGATAGCCATTCATCCGAAACTTGAGGTCACGATCAAGCTTTCGAAGAACCTCGGCTGTCAGAGAAGGGGATTCATAATTTATGCCGCGTTTCAGACGCGCGGTTTCAACCGAATATTTTCCCGTTTCTACGGCATTTTTTCCTTCTTTATATTGGTGCGGCGTATCGCATTGAGAATCATCGGTATTCTCAAAATCAGGAGAAACGACTTTGCCATTTTGGAGAAACGACTTATCATTAATCGTTTCTTCCAAGGGCAAACTACTTTCAGCATCCATTTGCGGCGCGTTTCCCGCGTTGCGAACGGCAAGTTCGTCGTCACCATTATAGATAACTCGATATGAGCGGCCCCGTTTGTCCTCAGCGCGCTTCTCGGCTCTGATATAACCTTTCGTTGTTAGTCGACCGGCCGAAGTTGCAACGCTGGTATGGTGGACGCCAAGCGCTTGAGCCATCGCCTTGGTACTGACAAGGCAACCTTGCCCGCCTTTCGATACGCTCAGCCGGTCGTGCGAGCATATCTTAAGCAGCACGCGAAGATCTAAGTGCGTAAGGCTTTCGTCCAAAGCTGCCCTCGCTGGAACGGGTGCCGTTATTGGCTTCTTCGCAGCGGGCACTGTCACTGAAAGTGTTCCAGAAATGACGGCCTGATTGCATCATGAATTTTGAACCCAAGATCGTCCGCAAGTAATTCGGCTTTTGCTTTCGCGTCGTCATAGGTCTCAAATCGCCAGGTAGGATTTGGAAACGCTGGTGGCGGGAATATATTGACGAAATATCCGCGGTTATCGGCATCCAGTCGCAGCCGGTGCTTCGTCTTCTTCGAGCGCAGTTTGATTATCTCACCCATTCTGACATTCCTCATCTTGGGAGGCTTTATCGGCCTCAATTGCGGCCACGCGGTCGGCGGTGTCGACCAACTCAATAAGCTGCTCGATTATAGCCTCTAGGGCGCGGCGACTGATTTTGATTGTGGCGGGTGCGTCCATATCAGGCACCTTTCGTAAAATCGGTAACTGGCCATCCGCGAGCCATTTGCAGGCCAGCGACGTGCGCATCGACATCAGCGCGCTTGCCATAAATGACGGGTGGCGGCTCACGATCTAAGCGGGGCTCGACGCCAACGCGAAAACGTCCATTGCCGTGGGGCCGGATTGTGATCTTGCGTTCGATTGGGGCCGAGCCGATGAGGATGGAGGGGTGTCTCATCTAACGTCAGCCCGGAATATCATCATGCTCGCTGCCCCAGCGCACGTGACCATTTACCAACATTGGTCCCATTCCGTCATCACCGGCGACACAGTAATCTGGGTCATCATCCTCTTGGTCGACGTCATAGTTTTCGATGTCCGGATCGCCATCGGAGCAATCAAGTATCGCAACGGCGACCTCGACAAATCCTTCCAGCGTGTTTCGGTCAAATCGCAGCATGGTCGCAGCAAGCGCCGGAGTAGAGACGTGCGCTATCTGGGTTCGGTTGTAGCGAGAAGCCATCACTTGGTCCCTGAACGGAAAGCCGCTTCTAGTTCCGACTTACGATAGTACAATTTCCCGCCGAGCTTGGTGCAAGGGAGCAGCCCTTGTTCTGTCAAATTATAAACGGTTCTGGGTGTTTTGCCGATGTAGTCCGCGGCTGCTTTTGCGCCGCTCAAAAGGTCATCTCTAAGCACAATATTTTCCTTCGAATAAACAGAACATAACAGTTTGTTCATCAGAGTACTATCCTTTCCCAACCATGTTTGTAAATAGATAAAACACAGTTTCGTGTTTTGTGGGGTTTAGTGACTGATTTTCCTTGGTCTTTCGCGTGGGTGCAAAACTTTTTTGTATGGCGATACGCTATACCCGATTCGCGCCGTACTGCGCTGCGAGGGAAGCTCCAGAATCTTCAGAAGTTTGGTGTCCCTACAGATGTGAACACTGGACGCGGTAGACCTGCAAAGTATGGCCTTGTTCAAATGATCGAATTATCGATTGCTATGGAACTAATGGATCTCGGATTTCCGCCGGATACTGTTGTCACCATTTTGCGCTCAGAAATGGCTCTTGTTATGGAGGCTCTCAATGTAAAGGGTAGCCAATTCCCGCCCTATTATGGCGGTAAGGCTGCTCATCCGGCGCTAATGGTGATTAGTGCGTTCGCGAAAGATCACCCTGAACCTAGACGTCGTGTAGCTCAGATACTGTCTCCCACAGAATTTGCCGAGGGATTAGTTAGAGATGATTTGCCCGTGTTATTTCCAGTCGCAATCATTGACTTACAAAAGGTGCTCTTTCAGCTCAAAGACTGGTTTGCTCTCCATCATCCGAATGGAAAACGACTTCGGGAGCTTATTGAGAATAGAACGATAGACCTTTTGGACGATGCGAAAGGGCAACCAAAATAATGGCCATCCGTAAGCGCGCATGGACCGCCGCAAATGGCGAAGAAAAAACAGCATGGCTTGTCGATTATCGCGACGGGTCGGGCGCGCGCCGGTTCAAGCAATTTGCGCGCAAAAAGGATGCGGACGCTTGGATTACCGAAGCGGCATGGGAGGTGTCCAAGGGCGTGCATACGGCTGACAGCCAAAGTGTTACGGTCGCGGCAGCCGCGGACCTATGGATAAAAGCCGCTGAAGGTAATGAGCGCGAGCGTGGCACCGTCGAACAATACCGCACCATCGCGCGATTACATATCGTTCCACTGATCGGGGCAGAGCGACTGTCAAAGTTGTCGCGGCCCAAGGTTGAGCGATTTCGAGATCAGCTTTTGGAGACGCGTTCGAAGGCGATGGCCGGCAAAGCGGTGCGCGCATTGTCTCGCATCATCGGGGAAGCGCAACGGCGTGGCCTGGTAGCGCAGAATGTCGCCAGCGCTGTAAAAGTCACTCGGCCATCACGCGACAAGCCAAAAGTCGAAATACCGACAAAATCCGAATTGCGGGCCATACTGGAACACGCCAGCGAATTGAAACCTCTGTTGATGACAGCGATATTCTCCGGATTGCGCGCAAGCGAATTGCGTGGCCTTCGCTGGCAAGACATCGACCTGAAGAAGAACACCATCACAGTTGCACAGCGTGCGGATAAGTACTGCGACATCGGGCCACCAAAATCCGCATCGGGTTATCGAACAATCCCGATTAGTGCCGCACTGGTCAGCGAACTAAAGGCTTGGAAACTTCGCTGCCCAAATGGCGCGCTGGGGCTGGCCTTTCCTAATTCAGTCGGAGGTGTGCAGGACTATGGGCATTTGTTGCGGCGACGGTTTTTCCCTGTGCAAATCGCGGCCGGTGTGTGTGAGCCCATAATGGATTCAGGCAAGCCCAAAATTGATGCAAAGGGCCACCATATCCAGCAAGCCCGATATGGCCTTCACAGCCTACGCCACGCGGCCGCAAGTGCATGGATTAAGCAGGGCGTCGACCTGAAGCGTTTGACGGTTTGGCTTGGTCATTCGAGCGTGCAAATGAGCGTCGACGTATATGGACATCTGCTCACTGATCCGGCCGGTGATGCTGCATTGATCGAAGCTGCTCACGTTGAACTTCTCGGATAGGTGGAACATGGATGCAACATGGACTTATGAAGTGAAGGGTGGAAGCTGAAAATCCCAAGATTCCTAATCTGGGGGCCACTGGTTCGAATCCAGTTGGGTGCACCAAATGACATTAACAGCGTCTCTCACGAGACTTTCTGTTTGAAAAACGGGGGATGCTTTGCTGTAGCTTTCTCTTTGGAAATACCCTGCATTTCATTCGATCGCTGTGCTCCCCCGCGAGTAGATCAAAAAAACTCCAAAAAATGTACTGGATGCTGCCGTTCCGATGTTGAAATTAGCTTTTCGCAATACTTCATTGCGCGAGATAACAACGCTGACCTGAGCATATTGCGACGTTAGCAAGCAGAAGTTTACGCGATGTCTCGTCAGGAGAGGCAATATTATTCAGACGGTGACATGAAAATTGACGCTGCTTTAAGATGTAAAATCTTCTGACCAGCGGAACGTTTTTCGGCAAATAGATGTTTTATTGCGTTGGCGCGGTTTAACCGCACCAGTTCGTGTGGGCATCTCAATTAAACACTCATTGAATGAATTGCGGCGGCTCTTGTGTTGTTCGAAGCAGATGGTGCGACTTATGCGTGAATGGAAAAGCCCCGGGAGACAATCGAAGAGCGCTCGAGATAGATCAGACGTGATTTTCCGCTCAAGTTTTCAACGGTTCGAAGCTCAGGGCTGCAGCGAAACCTCGCTGTGTCAAATTGGCGAGGACGCCAATCTTGAAGCAGCATGTATTGTGCATCGGTCCGGATACAAATGCGAATACTGGCAGGCGATCATAAAACGCCAGAGCGACGGTTCCGCTTTTCGCGCGTCGCTCATTGCTACACCCGTTGACCCGTTCTTATGTCATGGCTGAAGGATTAGAACTCACTGACCGGCACGCAGGTTACCGGTTCAAGCCGCATGAGATGCCGGTCATCCCCGGATCTCCAGCAAACCCCGATCATCCACTTGGCCGGCGGCTGACCTATCTTGCGATAGGTATCCTGCTGGGGTTTGTGGGGGGATCGCAGAATGGATTTTTGATCGCGAACTCTTTGGCTCTGCAGGCGCAGATGGCGCTGACCCCGGTGGAGCTTGGCTGGCTTAATGTTGCCTTTTACTCGACCTACGCGTGCATGAGCATGATGCTGTTTCGCGTCAGGCAGGAATTCGGCATTCAGCCATTTGTCCGATATGCGATGCTTGGCCTGGTGGGAGCGAATTTTGTCCAACTGCTTGGGCCGGGATACACCATAGAACTTGCGGCGCGCGCGATTGCCGGAATTACTGCGAGCGGGCTTACGGCCCTGTCATTATATTATCTGATGCAAGGCCTGCCTGCGGCTATGCGCATCGGAGGGCTGATTTTGTCGCTCGGTCTGGTTCAGGTCGCAGTGCCGCTGACCCGCGCCATGTCTCCAGGGCTGCTTGTTGATGGCGATTTACAACATGCGTTGCAATTCCAGTTCGGATTATCGCTGCTAGCGCTGGGTGCCGTTTACATGCTCCGGCTTCCCCCTGGTATCAGACAAAAAACATTCGAGAAGCTCGATATTCCAAGTTTCCTGTTATTCATGATGGGTGTTGGAGCCTTATGTGCCTTTCTCATCCAGGGGCGCATTCAATGGTGGGACACCCCCTGGCTAGGGGGAGCCCTTGCCATGGCAGTCGTTGGCATTGGTGGGTGTTTTCTGATAGAACTCAATCGCAAGAGCCCAATGCTCGACCTTCGCTGGTTGTCGAGCAGGGCACTTTTTTCGCTTGCGATGATAGCCGCAACCGTAAGAATTCTTCTAGCGGAGCAGGGTTTTGGGGCCAGCGGATTGTTTACCGCGCTTGGCTATGGCAGCACGCAACTTGCGCCATATTATTACACGATGGCTGGTGCGACGCTTGTCGGCATGATCTTGTCCGTCATCAGACTTGATCCGAAGGATTTGACTCGTCCAGTCCTGTTCGCAATTCTGGTCATCACAATTGCGGCATTTGCGGATACCCAAACCGGCATCATGACGCGTCCCCAAGATGTGTATTGGACTCAAGCGGCTATTGCGTTCGCGGCTGTATTCGCAATGGGACCAGTCATGATGCAAGGCATGGTGCGCGCCCTTGTCGCTGGCCCTTCTTATGTCGTCAGCTTTATCGCGATGTTTTCGCTGGCGCAGTCGATCGGAGGCCTGGCTGGTGTTTCGGCGTTATCTGCATTCCATTCGATACGACTTAAGACGCATATTATCGATGCCGGTGGCACGCTGACTCTCGCCAACCCGCAGCTTGTGGATGCCCTTAATGTGACTGTACGCAACGCCGCGCCGGTTCAGGCAGATGCGGCTTTGGTCCAGCAAACGGCATCGGCAGCAATCTCTCAAGAAGTCGGCAGGGAGGCCGCCGTTCTAGCCTTCAACGATGTCTTCTTTCTCATTGGAACGCTTGCTGCGATCGTCTTTGGAATCGTTTTTGTGCCGTGGATCATCAACCGCGTCCAAAAACGCAATCCATTGGCCAATGAGTTGGCTGCGCTCGAAACTATGATGGCGAGGACCAAAAAATGACTCAACCGATGACCGAAAATACCGGTGTCACGGACAGCAGTGAGCTGGCAGACGAAATCACCGATGAGCGGCAACGGGGGTGGTCGCCAAAACGCTCAAGGCGCACAATCCTTGTCGGTGTCTCACTGGTTCTGATTGGCGTCATCACAGCACTTTATGCCTGGGGTTTAACGCCATTTGGCAGCGATCAGGTCACGACCAACAATGCCTATGTCCGCGGACGCACTATTGTCGTCAGCCCTCAGGTTGGTGGATATCTTGTAGATGTTCCGGTGGTTGACTTTCAGCGCGTGCGCAAAGGCGATTTGCTGGCGAGGATAGATGACCGGCCATTTCGAGAGCGATTGCTTCAAGGCGAAGCGACGACAGCGGCTCAGCAAGCAACGCTTGCCAATAGCGAACAAAGCCTCCGTTCTGCCCGGGCCCAGATTGACCTGCAGGACGCTGCTGTTACCAGCGCACAAGCCGGGCTTCAAAAGGCACAAGCCGACATGAACCGGATTAACGAACTTGTAGGCGAAGGATCCGTATCATTGCGCGAACGCGACCAAGCCCACGCGGCGCTGCAACAAGCGCAAGCAGGCGTCAAACAGGCGCAAGCGCAACGGGCCATTGCTACCGAACAGGTCCGCTCGGTACAGGTCGGCCGCGGTGCTCTGGAGGCGCAGGTCAAAGGCGCCAATGCCTCCAAAGGTTTGGCATTGTTTGAATTGTCCAAGACTGAGGTTCGCGCTCCACGAGACGGTCAGCTGAGCGAAGTGGCAGCACGTGAAGGGCAGCTCGTTAATGCCGGTACCCAGCTCATGTTCATCGTTCCTGACGACCTGTGGGTCATTGCGAACTTCAAGGAAGCACAAACCGCGAAGATGAAAGTGGGACAACGCGCCACTTTAGAGGTAGATGCTCTTGGCGGAGCCAAGCTCACAGGAAAAGTACAAAGCATTGCCCCGGCGGCGGGGAGCGAATTCAGCTTGATCAAGCCCGATACTGGCGCGGGTAACTTTGTCAAAGTTCCCCAACGTATCGCGGTCCGCATCGTTCTCGACAATGGGCAAGAACTTGCTCGCCGGCTTGGGCCAGGCATGTCGGTCGTTGCCACGGTACATGCGGGAGAATGATTTTCGTGAACAAATATATTGTGCCAGTGACCGCAATTGCATGCTTATTGACCGGCTGTGCTCCAGCCCTTGAACCCCTGCCGGTTGGCGCGGCTGTGTCCTCACCGGTTGAGTGGCGCACACAGATAGCTGACGCTGGTCGTGCAGATGAATATTGGTGGCAAAACTTTGGCGACCCCATGCTCGCACAGCTGGTCGAGCAAGCACGCACGAACAATCCCGATATCAACGTTGCAGCGGCGCGCGTCGCTGAAGCCAGAGCAACTGAGCAAATTTCGCGCGCGTTCCTGTTGTCTTCCTTAGGTGCAGGAGTAGATGCGGGCGTGCGGCGCGAAGTGTCAGCTTTTGGGCGCAGCCAGGAATCGGTCGCGGCGATGCCCGTTTTTCAAGCTGCGTATGAAGTCGACCTGTTCGGCAAAAACAACGCAAGAGTTGAAGCGGCGGAAGCCAGTTTTGCAGCCGCAAAAGCAGCAGAAGAGGCGGCACGCTTGTCGGTGACCGCGGCAACTGCGAACGGATATATCAGTTTGCTTGCTTTGGACGCACGTCTTGCCGTGCTCAATCAGACGCTCACGTCACGCAGCGAAGCGTTGAAATTCGCACGAGATCGCGCAGAGATTGGGTATACCTCGCAGCTTGAACTGCGCCAATCGCAGGCTGAATATGAAGCTACCGCGCAACAGGTGCCGCAGGTCGAGGCGCAGATTGCGCGTCAGGAAAACGCACTTTCCATACTGATTGGAATCCCGCCCGCTGCTATCACGCGCGGTGGTAGTTTAGCCGCGCTGTCTCAGCCCGGAGTCCCCAACATTCTTCCTTCCGATCTTTTACGTCGTCGACCCGATGTTGCGGCGGCAGAATATCGAATTGCGGCGGCAAACGCGCAAATGCGCTTCGCGCGCGCGCAGTTCATGCCTTCTGTCAATCTTGGAGCAAAAGCCGGGCTTGCGCTATCGGACTTGCTAGCCAACCCGATAACTATCTGGTCGATCGGCGGCAGCATTTTGGCCCCCATCTTTCAGGGAGGGCGGTTGCAAGGGCAACTCGATGCCGCGACGGCACAGCGCGACCAGGCTGCCTGGGCCTACCGGACGACTGCCGTGAATGCATTTCGGGAGGTGGAGGACCGACTGATCGGACTGAAAAAGCTTGATGAGCAGCAGGTATCTTTGCTTGCGCAACACGCTGCGGTTAGCGATGTTCTTCGGCATACCCGCAATCGGTATCGCGCTGGTTACATATCCTATATCGAACAGCTTGACGCACAGCGGGCATTGCTGACCGTCGAGCTGGCGTTGGTCCAGTTGCGCGCTGATCGACTCACGACGCTTGTCAGTCTGTACCAGGCAGTTGGTGGCCCTCCGGCAGATGACTTGGCGCGACACTAGCATTTTTTAGCTCTGTTCAAAAAATCGAACCGCGCTGAGGGAACTTTATTTTATTTAAGCGCTTAGCCATTGAAATTGAATCTGTTCTAGTCCGTAAAAAGAGAGCTCCCATGAAAATATTGATGGTTTTGACATCGCACGATCAACTCGGTGATACCGGCAAAAAGACTGGCTTCTGGCTCGAGGAATTCGCAGCGCCATATTATGTATTCAAGGACGCAGGAGCTGAGATCACGCTTGTGTCGCCAAAAGGCGGACAGCCGCCCCTCGATCCGAAGAGTGAGGCTGCGGACGCATTGACGGATGCTACAAAGCGTTTTCAGGGCGACGTGGCAGCGCAGGACGAGCTTGCAAACACGCATGTATTGTCAACGATATCAGCAGACGGCTTCGATGCGATATTCTTTCCCGGCGGTCACGGTCCGCTTTGGGACTTGGCCGAAGATGCCGACAGCATAGGCCTGATCCAGGATTTTGCGGCATTCGACCGTCCTATTGGCGCAGTATGCCACGCCCCGGCCGTGTTTAAACATCCGAAAGGCGCTGACGGCAAACCATTTGTCTCGGGCAAAAATGTCACTGGATTCACCAACACGGAAGAAGACGGCGTCGGATTAACAGAAATCGTTCCGTTTCTCGTTGAAGACATGTTGAAGGCCAATGGCGGTCTTTATCAAAAAGGTGCCGACTGGGCGTCGTTCGTCGTGACTGACGGGAAGCTGGTGACAGGTCAGAACCCGGCTTCGTCGGAAGAGGCTGCGCATAAGTTGCTCGCGCTGCTCTGATTATCAGAGTTTTCTCAACAAATTGATGAGCGGAATTTTGGGGATCTTATAACCGCTTGATGATAACTGCGAAGGCAGCGCAACCATTTGGTGCGCGCTGCCGCGCCTTGTCCTTTGTGCATGTCTGAACCACCGACGGCTTAGCCGAACATTCTGACCGTATAATCGCCGCGTCCTGGTACAAAGCCAGCCCTAGGTAATCACCCAGCTATCCGCTTTGTCAGCAACGTGATTTACCCCGTCGCAGCGACGTTCAAAACCCTGCGCGTCTGCAACATAATTGACAGGGGAAGTTTGTGCCAGAAATGATGAAATGCCCGCAATGCTCGAAACAGATGCAGTCAGATGCGAAGGTTTGCGGATTTTGTTCGTACGATTTTGCTCAAAACAAGCCAGCGCCATCCCCACCAAAAACAGCGGTCAAAGGGTGTCTGGCAATCATTGCTCTGGTCGTTCTTGGGGCCCTTGTCCTTATAGGAATTCGAAGCATTGTGGGTGAAGCATCTCCGACTGTGCAAGCGGTGGCGCAATAACTAACGCGCGCACATGACCGGGGCGCATGTCGCCGACCATATTGTGAATAGGCTTACGCCCAACACAAAGAAGCCCGGCGCACCAAAAGGGGGCCGGGCTTGTTTTCTAGAGTATGCCGCGTCACGTCAGATTGAATTCCTCCAATGCTGACCGACGGCTGAAATCAGGTGTAGCGCACGCGCAATTCTGTGTCGCTTTTGCGGCGCATGGAAAAACCAATTCCCACCATGCCGAGCAGCATTAACATCCAGGTCGTTGGCTCTGGAACTGCGCCAACAGAACTCAGCTTCAAATTGTCGATCAGAAAAGAATCGTTCGAATTGCTTGTGATCCGGATCGAGTCAAAGTTGGAGCCGCTGAATCCAAAGAAATTTGACGCGCTTGACGCGCCGATCACGCTGTCGAAGCTTTCAACCAGCGAGGCACCAAGAAACGACTGGAAAGTGTATACGGAGCTGTTCGACACCATGGCAAATGCCGCGCTTGATTGAAGCGACGAAAAGCTAAGTGTATATGGGCCTGCAACATAAGGGCTGAAATTACCGAGCGTGTTGCCCGTGATATTTGGAAATCCTGTCTGCGGCGAGTAGCGAAGACCGGAAGTGAATGTCACTCCAAGAGCCGCATATTGGTTCGTAATCAGAGTATTGGCTGGAAACACCAATTCGTCGAAGGTAATGGTTTGTGCCGGAGCAGCGATACCATTGCTACTTGCGATAATAGGCGCGGCAAATGCAGGCGCTGCAAACGCTAGCGATGCTAACAACGCGGCCGTTAATACTCTTTTCCTCATGAGAGATTCCCTTGTTTATTATGTTTTGTACTAAATTCTGGAGACCATTTTGTGTCGAGACAAATTCGGCCGTCGGAAGATCAGGTTGACGCGCTTCTTAGCGCGCAGCGTCCCTTAACAGCGAAATTGTAAAATCCCAGCACGCATTAACCAAAAGTAAGTGCCTGATCTTTTTTGATGTCCTGATATGGGACATTTTCGCGCACAAATGTGAATGCGCCAAAAATTTGGGATTGCTCTGAGGCGGAGTTGGAGGTTCCCGGCATGCCAGCAATCGTTTGCGAATTTTTACGAGTTCAGCCGGTGTTGACAAGCGCGCGCATGAGATAGCAGAACGCTGCGAACAGCCACGGCCAGATACCGGCTACAATGTTTTGCTATAATAAATATATTATTGTAAATAACTGTAATATAATCATTTTTGGATTGACAAGATGCTTTTTCGATTTGTAGTTACCGTGTCGCTCATTTGCTCTCCTGCGTGTGCTGAAACCACTGAATTAGCAGTTGCACAAACTGCCTCGGATGCAACGCTACCAATAGAAGCTTTCGCCAGCCTCCCATTTGTCGAACGCGCAGAGTTGTCACCAGATGGCAGCCACATCGCAGGCATATTTGGCATTAATGGTGAACAGCATATTGCGATCATACCGCTTTCGAACGCCACGACCAAGCCGGTTGTTGCCGGACTGCCGGCAGAGACGCAACCGGGCCGCATCCGCTGGGTTAACAATGATAACATCATCGTTTCGCTCACCAGCCTTCTACCAGTGGATGAAGAGCGTTGGTATCTGTCGCGCCTTATCGCGTTTAACAAGCTGACAGGCAAATTCACGAAATTGTTATGGGATTTGGGGGGCCAGGACACAGCTGATGTGCTTTGGGTGCCAAAAGACGGAAGCAACGAAATTTTGGTCGCGGCCCAAGCTTCGATATTTCCGAGTTTTCCCGAATTCTGGCCAACTGTCTACCGGGTCGATGTCACTAGCGGAAAGAGGCGTCACGAAGTTCCCGGACGCGTTGGCGTCATGGACTGGGCTGCCGATCATTTGGGACAGGTGCGCGTTGGCATTGGCTATAACGACACCACGCTGACGTCGCGGCTAATCTACCGCCGTTCGCGTGACCGATCTTTCACGCAAGTCGATAAAGCCAACCTTAAGCGGGACGCTGGCTTGGCGGTACCATTTATGTTTTTACCCCAAAGCGATAACGCGCTGGTAATGCGTGACAATGACGATGGGCGGACGTCAATCTACGAAGTTGATCAGGCGACGCAAACAACAGTCAAGACTGTATTTGAGCCAGAGATTGGAGAGGTGGAGTACCCTTTGATTTCCGACGACGGAAAATTGCTGGGGGCGTATACCACTGATAACAAAAAGCCCATGATTTGGTTCGATCCTGCCTTGGCCGAAACGCAGGCGAACTTTGTCAAAGCCATTCCAAATGCCCGCGCTCATATTGAAAGCATGAGCGCGGACCGTTCAAAGATGCTGGTGCGCGTCGATTCTGCAGATTCTCCAGGCCTTCTCTATTTCTACGACACCCAAGTCGGCCATTTGGTCAAAATTGCGGCAGTGAACGAAAAAATTGGCGGTAAGAAACTGTCGCCGGTGAAGTTGGTAAATTACAAGGCGCGTGACGGATTAGAGATTGAAGGCGTGCTGACGACGCCAAAGCGACGAGCGCCTAAAAACCTTCCGCTCATTGTCATGCCGCATGGCGGGCCATGGGGACATGATGGGATGGAATATGACTATTGGGCGCAGTTCTTGGCCAGTCGGGGATATGTTGTGCTTCAGCCAAATTTTCGGGGCTCGACCGGCTACGGGACAGAATTCATTGATAAGGGCAAAGGCCAAATGGGCTTTGCCATGCAGGATGACATAACTGACGGTGTAAAATGGGCAGTTGACCAAGGCATTGCCGATCCAAAACGCGTTTGCATTGTTGGAGCTTCTTATGGCGGATATGCCGCGATGTGGGGGATTGCCAAAGACCCCGACCTTTACCGCTGCGCGATATCCATATCGGGCGTTGCGGCATTACGGCGCGAGGTTAATGATTTTGGCGATAGTTTACGTGGCAATCTGTACAAGCGCCAATGGCAGGAGATGACACCGGACTTCAACGCAGTCTCACCCATAAACGCGATTGATAAGATCAAGGTGCCGCTCATGCTGATTCACGGCAAGCGCGACGTGACTATTGATCATGTGCAATCGGTCAAGATGTTCAACGCGATGACGAAGGCCGGAAAGACAGTTGAGTTTGTGTCTCTTCCGCTGGCCGACCATTATTTTACCCGTCAGGCTGACCGGGTCACATTGCTGTCGGCGATGGAACGTTTTTTGGCTGCGCATAATCCGGCAGATTAAGCGCGACCCGGATTATTTATTACGAAATCATCGTAACGACGCACGACGCGCATGAAAAAGCCCGCCACTGCACGGGGCAGGGCGGGCTATTTCTATACGCTAAATGGCTTTAGCTGGCGGCGTTCTTCATGTCCTTGCCAGCTTCTTCAACAGCGGCGCCAGTCTTGGCAGTTGCGTCGGCTGCTGCGTCACCGGTGGCATCAGCGGCCTTGCCAGCTGCGTCCGCAGTCGCATCGGCAGCGCCTTCAGCAGCTGTCATCGCATTGTCGGCACCAGCTTCCATAGCATTGCCTGTGGCGTCTGCTGCTTCTGCGGTTTCTTCGGCTGCCTTATCGCCTTCTTTTCCGCAAGCGGTAAGCGAAGCGGCGAATGCGAGAGCAGCAACAGTTGCGACTAATTTCTTCATCTTGATTCTCCTGAGTCCCATGTAAACCCTAGCGGGGTGTTTACGACTACCGGATGAAGACGGTTTTACGCAACTATTTTTCTGTGCCGCGCGAAATGCCCCATTGGCGGGCCACCGTATAGCCGAGATAACCCGTGCCAAAGAGCGCATAGAGTGGCTCCGGCAATCCCGTCAGATAGGCGTTCATGCCTTTTGCGATGTTGGCGGCTGCTTCCGGCCGGATTGCGGCAATCAAGCCCATGGGGATCGCCCATAACAAGATGGCGTACATGACATAGAGAAAGCTTGGCCGGGCACGGCTCGTCCATGGATCTGCCGACTGCGCCTCTGCCAGGACAGCCGACAGCTGGTTTCGCAAAATGTCCAAATCCTGGCTGTTCTGGAGCTTCAGCAGCTCTAGCTTTGCAGCATCGCGTGCTTTGGGGTCGGGGATGATCTTGTCGATCAGGCCAGCTATCGGACCAATGATTCCTTCAATAATTGACATCTGTTGCCCTTTCCAATTCACTATCCAATACGGTTTGCGAGCCAGCCGTACAAAAACGCTTCCTGTGATGGCCGCGCCTCGGCAAGGCGCACATAATGCGCGCCCTGTAGGGCATCGATTGCTTTTGTCAGTACCGCTTCGGCCGGCGCCCCGCGGCGACAACAAAATGAAGACAGTGCTTGGAGCGTGGCCTTACCAATCATGCGATCAACCGCAATGTCGCTGTAATCTGTGCCATTGCGGTTCAAGGCATTCAGCGCACGTTGCAGAAACCCGACGGCCGTTGCCGTTCCCATGTTTACCCCTGTATCGAACAATTCAACCGCGAGTTTCGGTGCGAGCCGCGCAACTTCATCGAAGCCGGGCGCATACCAATATTGCTGCTTGTAAACGACCGCAGCGACAGCACGCGGAAGCTGTTTCATTTCGTCCATGTACCCGAAATGTCGGGCTACTGACTCGCTAATACCCCATCGGGTCGGTCCGCCTTTGTCCGCCGGATGGTCTACAAAGTCGCCCTCACGCGCAATCACGTCATCAATCATTAGGTCAATAGCACTCATCGCTCACCCACCTCGCTTTCAATCACAGTTATAACCAAATGGGTTATTTGTAGGAAAGTAAAATGTGCTGTCGCGCGCTGAGCGCGGCGTAGAGGGCCTTTGGCAACGATATTTTTCGGAAAATTGGTCGGGACGACAGGATTCGAACCTGCGACCCCCACACCCCCAGTGTGATGCGCTACCAGGCTGCGCTACGTCCCGACCGCCAATGACCTCGCCGAGGCCAGTGGAATCGCGCGTATATGGCGCTGGTTTTTGAAAAGCAAGCGCGCTGTCTGCGCTTTGGCGTTGCGTCGACGGGGCCCAAGTGATAATCGCGCCCGATTGCATCAGCGCAACGCCTTTATCGGGCGTCACATTATGATTATTGCGAGGTCTTCCATGGAGTTTGTTATCTTGAGCGCCGCCGCCGGGGGGGCTGGTGGTTCTGCATTTTTTGTGCAGCTCTTCCCGCTTCTTTTGATCTTTGTGGTCTTTTACCTGTTCCTCATCCGCCCGCAGCAAAAGCGTGCGAAAGAGCACGAAGCCAAAATCAACGCCGTGCAGAAAAATGACGACGTGATTACCGCTGGCGGCCTGATGGGCAAGGTCATCAAGGTGGCCGATGATTATGTCGAGGTCGAAATTGCGCCGAATGTGCGGGTCAAGGCTGTGAAATCGACCATCGCCAATGTTATGGCGCGCGGTACCAAAGCTGCTAATGACTAATCGCTGGGGTTGAATGGCATCAATGCCAACCCCAATTCTTGCCTTTCCAGTTCGTTCGGAACCAGCCTATGCTTGATTTTCCCCGTTGGCGCGTATGGATGCTCAACACCCTCATCATATTGGGTGTGCTGTTTGCGATCCCGAGTGTTCTTCCCGCAAACCTGCGCGCGCAGCTCGGGCAATATGTGCCAGTTCCAACAATCAATCTCGGTCTCGATCTTGCTGGCGGTAGTCACATCTTGCTCGAAGCCGATACATCCCAGCTCGCTGCAACACGGCTTGAGGCGTTGGAGGACAGCGTACGCACCGCCATGCGCCGTGCAGAGCCGCAGATAAGGATTTCCGAAGTCTCACGCGCCAACGGCCAATTAAGCTTCAATGTCGCTGACGCAGGGCAGGTCGATGCTGCGCGGAAATTGCTTGGTCCGCTCACAGGCAGCCGGACGGGCACGACCGACTGGAATGTAAGCGTTGAGGACGGCAACCGGATCATTCTGACCTCAGCCAGTGCAGGGAATGAAACCGCGCTCGATCAGGCAATGGATACGGCAAAGGAAGTTATCGACCGCCGGATTAACGCGCTTGGTACGCTTGAGCCAACGATCATCCGGCAGGGCGACAACCGCATCGTTGTTCAGGTTCCCGGTCTGGATGACCCGGCAGCATTGAAGGCGCTGATCGGGAAGACAGCCAAGCTTGAATTCAAACTGGTCGATGAACAGGCAGACCCTGACCAAACCGCGCAAGGCAAAGCCCGCGTCGGTAGCCAGGTGTTGCCTTATCCCGACAATCCTTCGGGTCTGCCGTACATCGCGGTGCGTCGCCTTGGCGGAATTTCGGGCGACAAATTGGTCAAGGCCGACCCGACATTTGACCAGCAAACCAACGAGCCTGCGGTTACTATTCAGTTCGATTCCGAAGGCGGCCAGAGATTTGCCCGGATGACTCAGCAAAATGTGAATAAGCTTTTTGCAATTATCCTGGATGGTCAAGTCATCTCGGCGCCGCAAATCCGTGAGCCGATCTTTGGCGGAGTTTCGCAGATTTCAGGCAGCTTTACGACAGAAAGTGCCAATGCCCTGTCCATCTCATTGCGGTCGGGGGCGTTGCCGGTTGATCTCAAAATTGTCGAGGAACGTTCGGTCGGACCCGACCTTGGCGCAGACTCCATCCGCCGCGGAATCTTGGCGGCGGTGATTGGCACCACGGCCATTCTTGTCCTGATGTTTCTCGTTTACGGCCGTTTTGGCATGTATGCCAACTTTGCCCTGGTCATTAACGTGCTGATGATTTTGGGTGTCATGTCCTTTGCAAATGCAACGCTGACATTGCCTGGAATCGCGGGCTTCGTACTCACGATCGGGGCTGCTGTTGACGCCAACGTTTTGATCAACGAGCGGATACGAGAAGAGTTGAAGCGCGGACGACGCGTGGTGCAAGCAATAGAATTCGGCTATAAAGAGGCAAGCCGCGCCATTTTCGACGCGAACAGCACCAACGTCATTGCCGCTGTTCTGCTATTCATTTTTGGCTCTGGTCCAATTCGCGGTTTCGCCGTGGTTCTGATGATCGGGATTGTAACATCCGTGTTCACGGCCGTGACGATTACCCGCATGTGGGTGTCTCGCTGGGTCAGACGCAGCCGCCCCACAGAACTGACGATTTGAGGATATTGATATGAAACTGCTCAAAGTCGTTCCCGACGATACCAATATCGATTTTCTTAAATGGCGCACCTGGGCGTTTGGCTTCAGCCTGCTCTTGATGATTGCGTCCGTCGGGCTTGTCGCCACAAAAGGTCTGAACTTCGGCGTCGACTTCATCGGTGGTCAGATGATCCGCGCGACATTCACGCAAAGTGCGGCGGCGCCCGTTACCGAATTGCGCGAAACGGTAGGCGCACTTGGCTATGGCGATCCGACGATTCAGCGATTTGGCGCCGAGAACCAGGTGTCAATCCGGATGAAGCTGCCTGAGGGCGCGGACAAGAACCCGGAATTGTCCAACGCCATGGCGGAAAAAATCACCAGCAAGATCAAGGCGGATCACCCCGATGTGCGAATCGACGGTGTCGATTCCGTCTCAGGCAAAGTGTCCGAGGAACTGTTCGGCAAAGGCATATTGGCGCTCCTTGCCGCGATGGCGGGGGTTTCAATCTACATCTGGTTCCGCTTTGAATGGCAATTCGGTGTCGGGGCCATTTGGTCGCTGCTGCACGACGTGACGCTGACCTTTGGGCTGTTTGCGATTACTGGTTGGGAATTCGATCTCAATATCATTGCTGCGTTGTTGACGATCATCGGATACTCGCTGAACGACACGGTGGTGGTATATGACCGAATTCGCGAAAATCTGATGAAGTTCCGCAAAATGGATATGGCATCGCTACTGAACCTGTCAGTGAACGAAACCTTGTCGCGTACCGTGATGACCAGCGTATCGATTTCGCTGCCGCTTATCGTGCTCGTGCTGTTCGGACCTGATGTTATCTTCGGTTTCAGCGCGGCGATGGCATTCGGCATTGTGGTCGGGACTTATTCGTCCATCTATCAAGCGGCCCCAATCCTTATCTGGCTGAAAGTCGGCTCACATAGCTTTGTGCCAACCGAGGAATCCGGATCAAAGGCCGAGCGGATGGGCGAGGTCTTTGACGCACAGCCATAAGCTGTGGAAGCGGGTTGAACGAACGCGAGGCGGGGACCAAGGCGCAAATTGCCTTATAATTTGCGCACCAGCCTGACCGTTTTTGCAATCCAAGCGGGATCAGTAACGACCTGTTGCCGTGCGCCGGCTTCAAGCGGCAGGAGGTGCAGCTTGCCGGCATCGCGGCCCAATAGTCGGCCAAAAATAAAGCGTCCACCGGGGCGCGGGATCAGGACATCCAGATTGATTGCGGCGGCAAAGCTGTCTGGCTGCAACTGTTCAAGCCAAAGCTCGTCCCCACGGCGGTATTCGCCGAATGTCGCAGCCACTCGCAGGCCGATCATCGTCGGCCCGACATTCGGAACCATGATGCGCTCCTCTTTTGTCGGAGCATGCGTTCCATCGGCCTGCAACACGGCCGCCACGGGCAAATAATCCTGATCTGGCAGGGCAACGAGATCACTCGATTCCACGCCAAGCGCTTCAGCAATTCGGTTGATCCATATAAGCGACAATACACGCATGCCAGTTTCAAGGCGTCCGATTGTTTGAGCGGTCGTCGGTGGCTGGCAACGGGCGGCCACATCAGCGAGCGTGAGCCCTTTTGCCCTGCGCACATCACGTATTCGGCTTTGCATAAAATCTCCATCACCAGATAGGTTTTTTCTTTCCTACAATAATCACCAAATGGCAAGGGTGATTCGCATAGATGCAGTGGAGACAAAACATGCCAGCAAAGTCCGATTTCAGCCGCAACCATCCAGACCCGCGTTTGCTCGCGGAGCGGGCGGTCACCGACCACGGCATTACCGTGGGTGATCGCGGGAGCAGACGCACCGTTACCGTGAACCTAGCGGAGTCGCCTCTCGCATGGTTGCACGCACGCGGACATTTGACTGACCGCCAATTGTTGGCAGGCGAAACGCTGCGGGGTGATTATGAGGCTGCAGCGCTTGGCCCACATATCACGATGTCGTGGGAGAATATTCCATTAAGCCGCCAAAAACAGGGCGTTCCTACCGGTTTGAACCGTACCGAACGGATGATGCAGGCGAAGGCCCGTTTTGACGGTGCGCTCAACGCACTTGGCCCTGACTTGTCCGACATCGCATGGCGCGTCATTTGCGTGGGAGAAAGCGTTCCTGCGGCAGAACGTCAGATGTCCTGGCCAGTAAGGTCGGGAAAGCTGGTACTGAAAATAGCTCTAGAGCGCCTCGCGGCCTTTTACCAAATTCCAGGTTAAGCTTCCGAACCTTCGACAAGCATGGCCAGTTCAAGCCACCGTTCTTCGGCGGCGTCCTTTTCAGCGCGCAATTTTTCGGTCTTCTGCGTCAATTCTGCAAAGCGCGCAGGTTTTTGCGTATATAGGGCAGGGTCAGCCATTTCTTTTTCGGCAGCGGCGATTTCGGAATCGATTTCTGTGATCCGCGTGGGCAGCAGGTCGTAATCGCGCTGGTCTTTATAGGTCAACTTGACGCGTTTTGCGGCTTGCGCGCCGCCACTTGCTGCGGGGTTGGCTGTTGCTGGCTTGTCGGCCTTCTTCGTCCCCGGTTTCTCCCTTTTGTCGCGCTTTTCTTCCCAATCGGCATATCCGCCTGCAATGATATCGACATGACCTGAACCGTCGAGTCCAAGCGTCAAGGTTACAGTTCTGTCAAGGAAGTCTCGGTCGTGGCTGACGATCAATACAGTGCCATCATAATCGGCGATGACTTCCTGCAGCAGATCCAGCGTCTCCAGATCGAGGTCGTTTGTCGGCTCGTCAAGGACAAGCAGATTGGCCTCACGCGCAAATTCGCGGGCCAGCAGGATGCGCGATTGCTCACCGCCGGACAGGCTGCCGATCCGGGCTTCAATCAATGCAGGATCGAACAGGAATTCCTTGAGATAGCCCTGCACATGCTTGCGCACACCGCGGACATCGATCCAGTCGCTGCCGTCGGCCAGCACATCGCGTACGCGCTTTTCGGGCGTTAGCAACTTGCGCTGCTGGTCAATGACAATGCCGGTCAAAGTCGGCGACAACGTGATGCTACCCGTGTCGGGCTCAGTCTCGCCTGTTAAGATGCGGATCAACGTTGTTTTACCGGTTCCATTTGCACCCACGATGCCGATGCGGTCACCGCGCTGGATCCGCAGTGTGAAATCCTTGATAATCGTTCGGTCGCCGAAGCTCTTGC
This sequence comes from Sphingomonadales bacterium, assembly GCA_031371575.1. GTDB lineage: Bacteria > Pseudomonadota > Alphaproteobacteria > Sphingomonadales > Sphingomonadaceae > Sphingorhabdus_B. The sequence continues at coordinate 15,020 of JANMJX010000065.1, read as the reverse complement.
CTACATTCTGGGCGCTAATGACGGTCTTGGTCTTGCTGTCGTCACTCGATGCCGCAAGCTTGGCAGTTCCCTGCGGACCAATCATGGCTGCACGTGCCGCACGCATTTCCCATAGCTTGGCCAGCCTGCCCTGGTTGCGTTTGCGCCGCGCGGTGACCCCGCGTTCAAGCCAGTGCGCCTCGATCTTCAACTTGGCATCAAGCCGATCCGCGTTGCGCGCGTCCTCGGCGAATACTCTTTCAGTCCATGCGTCATAGCCGCCAAAACCAATTTCATTGCGCCGCAAGAGCCCCCGATCCAGCCAAAAGGTCTGCCGGGTCAACCGCGTCAGAAAGGTTCGGTCATGGCTGATCACCATGAAGGCGCCCCGGTAGCGCGTTAGCCAATCCTCAAGCCATTCGATTGCAGCGAGATCCAGATGATTGGTTGGCTCGTCGAGCAGCAAAAGATCAGGTTCGCTGGCCAGCGCACGACAAATGGCGGCGCGGCGCTTTTCACCACCACTTGCGGTTTTGGCTTCGCGGTCAAGATTAATGCCAAGCTGGTCGGCAATTGCGCGCACTGCATATTCCGGCGGACCCTTTTCGCCATGCACGGCGAAATCGAGCAACCGGTCGAATGAACTGACATCGGGGTCCTGTTCCAGCATCACGATGTTGGTCCCGGGCACAACGACGCGATTACCCTTGTCGGCCTCCACAGTGCCCGCCACCAGTTTCATCAATGTCGTCTTACCAGCGCCATTGCGGCCGATCAGCGCCAGCCGGTCACGTGCGCCGATGAACAAATCAATATCCTGAAACAGCCAACCGCCACCCTGCTGGAGCGCGAGACCTTCAAATGCGAAAATGGGGGGTGCTGACATGGTTACGGGCGGATAGGGCGGAGGCAGCCGCATTGCAACCGTCACCGTGCGGCAAGACTAGGATATTGGACCCTCGTGAGGAAATCCTCGCATGGGATCAACATTTCACCGTCATCATGAACTTGTTTCGGCATCTCAGTTGATGCATCACAGAAACATTGTGTTCCTCAAAAAGATTAGGGACGAAATCGGGGCAGGCGGACGATGCGGACTATTTATTTCAACGGGCAATATATCCCGGAAACCGAAGGCAAGGTCTCAGTCTTTGATCGTGGATTTCTGTTTTCGGATTCTGTCTACGAAGTTGTCTCGGTGCTCGATGGAAAACTCGTCGATTTCGATGGCCATGTAAAACGATTGGCGCGATCTCTGCACGAACTTGGAATCATCGGCGCACCCGATACGGACAACTGGTGCAATATTTGCCGTGCGTTGGTGGCGCAAAATAATGTCGAAGAGGGCATGATCTACTGGCAAGTCACACGCGGTTCTCCAGACGACCGGGACTTTGTCTTCCCGCCTGCAGACACACCGCCAACTGTCCTTGCATTTACGCAGGCCCGCAAGCTCGCTGACAACCCTGTCGCGCATCGCGGGGTCCGCGTTGTGACAGTTCCGGATCTGCGATGGGGCAGAGCAGACATCAAGACCACGCAATTGCTGTACGCGTCGTTGATGAAAAATGAGGCAATTATCCGAGGTGCGGATGACGCATGGATGGAACGTGATGGCTGGATAACGGAGGGGACTGCACAAAATGCGCATATCATCACGCATGACGGCGTTTTGGTGACCCATCCGCTCAATCGCGAAATTCTGCATGGGATTACCCGCGCAGCCGTTATTCCTCTATTGACGCAACATATTAAAGAACGGCCATTCTCTGTACACGAGGCGGAACAAGCGGCCGAGGCATTTGTTTCTTCTGCCTCAGGCTTTGTGATGCCCGTGGTAGAAATCAATGGGCATGTCATAGGCAATGGTACGCCTGGTTCTGCAACGGTTCAGCTTCGCAAAGCTTATATTGATTGGGCACGCCGAACTGCAATCTAAGTCGTCGGCACGAAAAACAGGAGTTTGATATGCGTAAATTTATCTTGGCAGCGATGTTGGCAAGCAGCGGGTTGGTGGCAAGCGGCGCCATGGCGACGCAAGTGAATGTGACCACTGCGAATCCGGTCATTGACCTTACAATATCCGAAACCGTGGAAACAAAGCCCGATATTGCGACCTTTTCAACAGGTGTGCAGAACATGGCACCAACCGCGAGCGAGGCTGTACGGGCAAACAATGTGCAGATGGCATCGGTGGTTGCGCGGTTGAAAAAGCTCGGAATTGCTGAAAAGGACATTCAAACAACGCAAATCAGTTTGAACCAGCAGTTTGATTATCGCGACGGACAGCAGATTTTCAAAGGCTATCAGGCATCGAACATGGTCAATGCCAAATTGCGCGACCTGAAAAAGCTTGGTGCGTTTCTTGACGCCCTCGCGATCGATGGGGCTACCAACTTCAACGGACCTGTATTCGGCATTGACGATGATAGTGCGTTTCAGGACGCCGCCCGCGACAAGGTTTGGGCTTCAGCCATGAAACGTGCAAGAAACCTTGCGCGCAAGGCCGGATACGCAGACGTCCGCGTATTGCGTGTGGAAGAAACTGATCAGGGGCGCGGCTATTCGCCCATGCCGATGCCCATGCTGGCCCGCAGTATGGATGCGGCGGAAAAATCAACTCCGATATCGCCGGGCGAACTGAGCATCGGGGCGACAATGTCCTTCACTTTTGAAATGGTAAAATAATGTATATGGGGCGACACGCTGTTCATGGCGTGTCCGCTCCATTCACTTTGTGTTCAATGCAGCGGGTGTAGAGGAGACGAATGTTGATCCGAACCCTATTTTTGTCATTCCTGGCAGCCGCTGCATTGCTGTCCCCCGGCACGGTCGACGCACGTCGCGGCGAACAGGACGACGCACGTCAGGATATGCGGGCGGGCAAGGTGAAATCCTTGCGTGAGATCGAGGCAAGTGTTGTGCCGCGTATGCGCGGGATGCAGTATCTTGGGCCGGAATATGACTCGACGGCTCAGGTTTACCGCCTTAAATTTATCGACGGTAACCGCGTTATCTTCGTGGATGTGGATGGCCGCACAGGAAGCGTTTTGCGCCAGCGCTGATAGGATGTTGTGGCAGGCGACGAATCTGCTAGCCACGCTCCGATACATATTTTCACAATTAAAGGGGACAGCATGCGCATTTTGATCGTGGAAGACGAGCCAACCTTGGGCAAGCAACTCAAGTCTACGCTGGAAGGTGCCGGATATGCCGTCGACCTGTCCACCGACGGCGAAGACGGCCATTATATGGGCTCGACCGAAAATTATGATGCGGTCATTCTTGATCTTGGCCTGCCCGAGATTGATGGGCTGACTGTTCTTGACCGCTGGCGCAAGGAAGGCCGCAAGTTTCCCGTGCTGGTGTTGACCGCGCGTGACAGCTGGTCTGACAAGGTTGCAGGTCTGGATGCTGGCGCCGATGATTATCTGGCGAAACCGTTCCAGACAGAAGAATTGATTGCGCGGTTGCGCGCGCTCATTCGCCGGTCGTCCGGCAATGCATCAAGCGAGTTGAATGTCGGCGACGTTCGCCTGGACACCCGTTCTGGTCGCGTGACTCTGGACGGCCAACCAGTCAAGTTGACGGCACAGGAATATAAATTGCTGTCCTATCTGATGCACCACAAGGGGAAGGTTGTTTCGCGTACGGAATTGATCGAGCATATTTATGATCAGGATTTCGACCGCGATTCCAACACGATTGAGGTCTTCGTGACCCGAATCCGGAAAAAACTGGGGCAGGATGTTATTTCCACCATCAGGGGTCTTGGTTACAGCCTCGAGGAACCCGTCAGCTGAATCCGCCAGTCGCCATTACGTCTGCGCACAATCCGCCCACATGGCGAAGCCAGTTCCAAAGCACTGGGTCGCTTACGCGCCGGATGATTCTCACGGCGGCGGCGTGGATTACCATATTGTTGATCGGTGGCGGCGCGGCGCTTGACCGCGTTCTGACAACTTCGGTTGAACAGAATTTCGACAACCAGCTTGAATATGTGCTGACGGCCATGATCGCTTCGGCTGAAATTGGGCCCGATGGCGAAATACGGATGAACCGGCCACTTGGGGACCAGCGCTTTCTGGAACCGAATAGCGGGCTTTACTGGCAAATTACGGGCGCGGGTGCGATGCCCTTTCCATCGCGGTCCTTATGGGATCGTGCACTGAGTCCGCCTGTTGAACATAACGACCAAACCGTCCATTTTCGCAACAGCAACGAATTTGCCGATGAGCCACTGCGCATCGCGGAGCGGGCAATAAAGCTGCCGGATTCCGACGTGGCATGGACATTTATGGTGGCGCAAAGCCGCGACAGCCTCGATGCGCAGATCACCCAATTGCGGTCCGTTCTCGTGACCAGTTTTCTCTTGCTTGCGCTTGGTCTAATTATTTTGGCAGCTTTGCAGACTTTTTACGGATTATGGCCGCTGCGGGCCGTGCGCATGGCGATCGCCCAAATGCGCAGCGGTCGGGAAAGCAGAGTCACCGATGCATTGCCTGATGAGGTCATGCCAATGGTGAACGAACTCAATGCCTTGTTGGACCACAATGAAAAGCAGGCCGAGGAATCGCGCCGCCATGCCGGTAACCTTGCGCATGCGTTGAAGACGCCACTGACCGTCATCATGAACAGCGCAACGGCACAGTCGCCTGATCTGGCCGAAACGGTCATTCGCGAAGCCACGACTATGCGGCGACAGGTCGACCACCATCTGGCGCGCGCGCGGGCCGTTGGCCGACGGGGCCATAGCCATAGCCGAGCACAGGTCTGGGAAAGTCTTGAATCCGTGGAACGCGCAGTGGGCCGGCTCTATTCCCATGTCCGTCTGGACATGGCCGGTGATAAAACGCTTGCTGCCCGCGTTGAGCGCCAGGACCTTGATGAAATTTTGGGCAACCTTATCGAGAATGCGGCGAAATACGGCGGTGGCAGTGTGTTTGTCACGGTCGAAGACTCAGCTGATTTTGTGGAAATGCTCGTTGAGGATGATGGACAAGGCATACCCGAAAGCGAACGCGAGAGATTGTTTGACCGGGGAGCGCGGCTGGATACGGGCAAGCCGGGTACAGGACTTGGCCTTGCCATTGTCCGCGATGTTGTCGACATTTACGGCGGGACAGTCGAGCTGGAGGAAAGCGAGGATCTGGGCGGGCTTTTGGTTCGGCTGAAATTGCCAAAAGCAATAAGTTGATCAGTTGCCGTCGCGGATTTGCTGATGGTGCCGAATAACCTCATCGATGATGAACCGCAGGAATTTTTCTGTGAAGTCGGGGTCCAATTTGGCGTCGCGGGCCAGTTGCCGGAGCCTCGCAATCTGCTTGTCCTCGCGCGCTGGGTCAGCTGGAGGTAGCGCCGATCGCGCCTTAAATTCGCCTACGGCCTGCGTTATCTTGAACCGCTCTGCGAGCATGAATACAAGCGCTGCATCGATATTGTCGATGCTGTCGCGAAATCGGGCAAGGGTATCGGTGTCGTCCATCTAAGCCATCTGTGCCGACATTGATTGGAAGGGACAAGGGGAAATGCGCCATTTGCACTTGCCTTGCGGTCCAGCTGTCGCCAGAGCAGAGAGATTATGACGGCAACTATCCACAAAATTGGCGGGCACCAGACTCCATCGCTTGATCCGATGTTAAAGCTGGTCGCGCCTGGCATGAACAAGGTCAACGCGGTTATCCTTGATCGCATGCAGTCGGAAATACCGCTTATCCCCGAATTGGCCGGGCACCTGATTGCCGGAGGCGGCAAGCGCATGCGGCCCATGCTAACGTTGGCATGCGCGCAATTGCTGGCTTATCCCGGTGAGCGCCATCACAAGCTGGCGGCAGCAGTTGAGTTCATTCATACCGCAACGCTGCTGCACGATGACGTGGTGGACGGCAGCGACATGCGGCGCGGGAAGACCGCAGCCAATCTGATATTCGGTAACCCGGCGGCGGTGCTTGTGGGCGACTTTCTTTTCAGCCGTTCTTTTGAGCTTATGGTTGAAGATGGCTCGCTCAAGGTGCTCAAAATATTGTCGAACGCATCTGCCGTCATCGCGGAAGGCGAGGTCAACCAGCTGACCGCCCAACGACAGATTTCGACGACCGAAGAAAAATATCTCGAAATCATCGGATCAAAAACCGCAGCCTTGTTCGCAGCGGCTTGCCGGATTGCTGCGGTCGTCGCCGAAAGCGGTGACGCGCAGGAAATGGCGCTTGATTCGTTCGGCCGAAATCTGGGCATTGCCTTCCAGCTGGTTGATGATGCCATTGATTATGTCTCCGACGGTGCAACTATGGGTAAGGACAGCGGCGACGACTTCCGCGATGGCAAAGTGACGCTGCCTGTGATCCTCGCGCATGCTCGTGGAACCCCGGTGGAGCAGAAATTCTGGCGCGAAGCTATGCTTGGTAACCGGATTGCCGAAGACGATCTGGCCCATGCATGCAGTTTGTTGCGTGCTCATCGCGCGATCGATGATACGCTGGATCGGGCGCGGCATTATGGCCAGCGCGCCATTGACGCTATTGCGCATTTCCCGGCGGGTGAGGCCAAGTCTGCGCTGACAGAAGCGGTGGAATTCGCAATAGCCCGCGCATATTGACGGTCAAAGCTGTGCCGTCTGCAATGGAAGCTGACGACATATTACCAGTAATGGCAGTTTTGCCAAAGCTATTGGCTTCGTTGCGAGATATACCAAATGCAGTCCTGATCGCGCCACCCGGTGCAGGGAAAACAACCTGTGTGGCCCCGTATATGCTGGCGGAGCCTTATTGTCAGGGCCAGATACTTCTGCTTTCACCTCGCCGGTTGGCCGCGCGCATGGCAGCTGAGCGTATCGCCGATAATTTAGGCGAGGCTGTTGGTGCTAGAGTCGGCTACGCAACACGGCTCGACAGCAAGCATGGCCCAACCACTCGGATCTTGGTGATGACCGAAGGAATATTCCGCAACAGGATCATCGCCGATCCCGAGCTTGCGGGAGTGTCCGCTGTCCTGTTTGACGAAGTCCATGAACGCAGCATCGATAGTGATTTTGGTCTTGCCTTAGCGCTGGAGGCGCAAGCTGCCTTTCGTCCAGACCTGCGTTTGATCGCCATGTCCGCGACGCTTGACGGAAGTCGATTCTCGAAGTTGATGGACTATGCGCCGGTACTCGAAAGCGAGGGCAAGAGATGGCCGCTGGATTTCCGTTATGTCGGTCGCCGGACTGAATTGAACATCGAAGTTGATGTCGTCCGGATCGTGCGACAGGCATTGTCCGAACAGCAGGGGGACATCCTTGTTTTCCTGCCTGGTGTGCGCGAGATTGATCGTGCCTTTGACCAAATGGGGACGAGTGGACCTGACGTGGTCCTACATAGATTGCACGGACAGGTTGACCCGGCAGCGCAGCGGCTTGCTGTCCGTCCGGATAAGGATAGGCGGCGCAAGGTCATTTTCGCGACCAATATTGCGGAGACCAGTCTTACAATCGACGGTGTGCGTGTGGTCATCGACAGTGGCCTTGCACGGCGCGCGCGGTTTGACCCATCCGCTGGCGTCACGCGGCTGGTAACCGAACGGGCAAGCCTGTCCGCGGCGACGCAGCGCGCCGGACGTGCCGCACGGCAGCGGGCGGGCATCGCATATCGATTATGGGAAGAAGCAGGCAATAGGGGCCTGCCACCCTTCGACCCACCTGAAATATTGGAGAGTGACCTCGCGCCCGTATTGCTTGATTGTGCGCGGTGGGGCGAAAACGATCCGGCCAAGATGCGCTGGCTCGACCCTCCGCCAAGCGCTGCGCTCCAGCAGGCGCGCAACTTGCTGGTGTCGATCGATGCGCTGGACGTGCAGGGACGCATCACGCCCCATGGTGCAACGATCGCCGCGTTGCCACTTCCACCGCATTTGGCGCATATGGTCGTTACAGCTGGCCAGAGCGGGCAGGCGGAAGATGCCGCAACATTGGCTGTGTTGCTACAAGAGCGTGGGCTTGGCGGTCAGGGGGAAGACATTGAAACCCGATTTGATCGCTTCGTTCGGGAACGTGGCGTAAAAGCCGACGCCGCGCGGAGGCTTGCCCACCGCATTGCGCGCTTATCTGGCATTAGCGGCTCAAGCGGGAAGCTGAGCATTGGTGGGCTCATCGCCACTGCCTTTCCAGATCGTGTTGCCAAACGGCGTGATACGAAGGGCGAAAGATGGATCAGCTTTATGGGCCGTGGTTTGCAGCTTGATCCGGCCTCTCCGCTGGCGCGCCAGACGTGGCTGGCTGTTGCTGACATTCAGGGTGCTGCGGCGGGTGCACGAATCCTTTCGGCGGCTGCAATCGCGGAGGAGGAGGTTGCAAGCCTGTTTGCGCACAGGATAACAAGCGAAGAAATTCTCTCTTATGACGGAAATGTTGACCGGGTCGAAGTGCGTTTGCAAAGGCGCTTGGGCGCGATTGTCCTGAGCGATGGACGCGAAGAAAAGCCCGACCCGCAGGCTGTTGGACGCGCACTTCTGGCGGCGGTGCAAAATTTAGGCATAGATGCATTGCCATGGACAGCTTCTGCACGTGCGCTTCGCCAACGGGCGCTATTTGCCGGGGTGGAGCAGTTAGGTGATGACGCCATGGCGCAAAGTGCCGAGCAATGGCTTCTGCCGCTTTTAGGGCGTGCATATCGCTTGCGCGATATTCCCCCTTCCGCTTTGGCTGAGGCACTCGGCAATCTGCTTGGCTGGGAATTGCTTAAGCGCGTCGATCAAATCGCACCGTCGAGCTTCAAAAGCCCCGCTGGAACGGAACATACGATCGATTACGCCGCAGAAGCAGGGCCAACGGTCGAGCTTCGTGTGCAGGCTCTGTTTGGCCTCGACAACCATCCGGTGGTTGGGGTGGGGCGCATCCCGCTCGTCCTGAGTCTGACCTCGCCAGCCGGCAGGCCAATCCAGACTACCCGCAATCTGCCAGAATTCTGGCGGGGAAGCTGGCGCGATGTGGCGAAGGAAATGCGGGGGCGCTATCCCAAACATAACTGGCCCGATGCGCCGTGGGAAAGCACAGCAAGCCTGAAGACAAAAAAGGCGCAAGCGCGCGATGCCTCGCGTGACGCTTGACGACTCTGTTGCTGTTGGGGCAAGGCAGCGGCCAGTATAACCGTCAGGAACTGCGCCATGTCTGCCCGTATCTTTCAACGTCCCAAAAACGCCATGCAGTCGGGACGTGGACGCAGGGACGAATGGGTACTTGAATATGTGCCGGCAGAGCCCCGTAAGGCCGACCCGCTGATGGGATGGGCCGGCTCAGGCGACACGCAAGCGCAGGTCCAATTGACGTTCCATAGCCTTGATGCGGCGCGCGTTTATGCCGAAAAGAAGGGCATCAAGGCGACCTATATTCCCACACCACCCAAAACACTGAAGCTTCAGGCGTATGCCGACAATTTTCGTTAAGCGATCATTCCGGGCAGCATCAGCAATTTGACATCGACCACGCAGCCTTTCGCCCGCTTCTGCTGAACAAATTCTGGCAGGTTGGCCATTGCGACGCGGTGCACCACGATATTTTCGCCATCGACTCCTCCACCGTCACCAACCTTGGTCAGGCCGCGCGCGCGGACAAGTGAGAAACTTTCACTGACCATGCCAGGCGACGAAAAAAACTCCCCGACGATTTCAAGCGTGTCTGCCCGATATCCGGTTTCTTCCTCGAGTTCCCGCGCAGCGGACGCCAATGTGTCCTCGCCCTCTTCATGATCACCGATAAGGCCAGCGGGGAGCTCGATGCAGTCCGCCCCCAATGGCACGCGATATTGTTCGACGATCAGGACATGATCGTCCTCCATGGCCAGGATAACCGCCGCCTTGATGCCACGCGCACGGCTGACATATTCCCATTTGCCACGCGTCTTTGCCGTGATGAAGCGACCTTGCCACATCACCTTTTCTGCATCGTCTTCGTTGATCATAGTTCGATAAGCCTGTCAGGAAGCTCGTTGGGATTTTCGCTGCCTTTGGGAAAATGTTCAGCAAGCACAACGCCCATTTGGGACACCGCCTCGGCGACGCCAGCGCCAAGGTTGCCGGATTTCACATGGCTCAGCAATGCAACCATGGCATCACCCCAAATTTCCGGCGAGACCTTCGATGCAATGGCTTGGTCCGCCACGATTTCCGCGCGATGTTCCTTCATGGACAGATATAATAAGACGCCTGTCCGGCCAACGGTCTTGGACTCGGTCCCCACCTTGAAAAGACTGATTGCCCTTGCGCGCACGCGCGCCAGCTTTTTCGCTTTGGGCGTCAGGGCAAGACGCAATGGGATCCATTTAAGAATGAGCCAAGTGCCGATCCATTTCAGTGCCACAGCGGTCAGTAAAATGGCGCCATATTCGGCGGTCCGATATTCATGGCCCCACCCACCCAGAAGGCCATCGATCAGTCCCATGTAAAAGTCGGGAAAGGTCGCATAGGTCGCCAACGCGACGAACGCCACAGCGCTCGCCCAGGCCAGGGCGATATCTTCATAATGGTCGGAAAGATCGGTCACGATTGTAACAATTTCGCCGCTCGTATGTTCTTCCGCCGCGGCCACCGCTGCAGTTACCAACGCATGGTCGGCTTCGGTCATCTGGCTGATTTTGTGTAAGGCCATATTCAGTTGTTCCTACCACCCACCTGATGCGCCACCGCCACCGAAGCTTCCGCCGCCGCCGCCGAAACCACCTCCGCCTCCAAAGCCACCACCACCACCGAAGCCGCTTCCGCCGCCCCAGGATGACCCGCCGTCGCCCCAGATGATGACTGGACCCATGCCGCCACGCCGGTGTTTGCGCCCGCCGCCATTCATGGAGCGTATCATGGGCAGGAATACGAAAAAGATGAGGAACAGGACAAATATGATCGCGCCGAATGGTATGCCTTCACTGCCTTGGTTGCGCTGTTGTGCTGCGCTTGCAATTTTCGCTGCTTCTTCAGCGGGAAGCTCCAATTGTGTAACAATGCGGTCGACCCCGGCATTGATACCACCGGGAAAATCACCTGACTTGAACCGCGGTGTGATGTCATTGCGAATGATCGTTGATGACAAACCATCGGTGAGGACTGGTTCAAGACCGTAGCCTACCTCAATCCGCATTTTGCGCTCATTTGGCGCGATGATCAGGATGACGCCATTGTCTTTTTCGATCTCGCCTTTGCCGTCCTGTCCAATCGCCCATTGCCGACCAAGCCGATAGACGTAGTCGGATATTTCATATCCCTCGAGACTGTTGAGCGTAGCAACCACGAGCTGTCTTTTGGTGCGTGTTTCCAGGCCCGCCAGCTTGGCGGTGAGTGCAGCTTCCTGCTGTGGATCAAGCAGATTGGCCTGATCAACCACACGGCCAGTCAACTTCGGGAAATTCTGTGCGGCCGCCGCTTGACCAGTAAGGGCAAGCAGCAGCGCAGTCAGCAGGCCAAGGGCCTTGTTCATGTTTAATTCCCCAAAAGGGCGTCAGGTTGCAGGTGCCATATCCAGCTTCGGCGCGGATTCAGCACCCGGCGTGGTGGCCTGATATGGAATCATTGGCTTTGCGCCGTGGATGATCTTCGCACCGATAATGTCGGGAAATGTCCGAATGGTCGTGTTATATCCACGAACCGCTTCATTATAATCGCGCAAGGTGATGCGGACTCGGTTCTCCTGACCTTCGAGCTGATCCTGCAATTTCAGATAGCCTTCTTGGCTCTTCAACTGTGGATACTGCTCAACGGAAACCAGCAAACGCGAAAGGCTGCCCGACAATTGGTTTTGCGCGGATTGAAATGCCGCCATCTTTGCAGGATTACTGAGGTCATCAGGATTAACCTGAATATTGGGGGACGTTGCGCGGGCACGCGCTTCAATCACCTCGGTCAGCGTCTTGTTTTCCTGAGCTGCCGCACCTTTGACGACATTGGCCAAATTGGGGATGAGATTGGCGCGTTCCTGGAAAGCGGCCTGGACATCCGCCCATTTTGCCTTGGCATTTTCCTCGGCCGTCGGCACGCTGTTGATGCCGCATCCGGCAAGCGACATAGCTGCAACGGGCACTACAAGGAATTTGAGAAAATTCTTACGCATCGAATGAGTTCCTCCACTTGGCAATTGCCACGAAAACCAGCCTTTTAAGGGGCGTGTATTACATACATAAGGCGCGCTATGCGCTTTCGCAATGACCGCTATCGTTTGTCGCACGAATATGACATGTTTTGCAAAGTTCACTTTTGGAGATCATCAATATGTTGGGGGAGTTCAAGACATTTATCATGCGGGGCAATGTCCTTGATCTGGCCGTCGGCGTCTTGATCGGCGCCGCGTTTGGCAAGATCATTGCGTCCTTGACTGACGACATCATCATGCCGTTCATTGCCCTGATCACCGGTGGGGGCGTCGATTTTAGCAGCAAATATATCGTGCTGAATGGAGCCGACAAGGTGACATCCGGTATGCCAATGGCCGCAGCAAAGGCCGCCGGTGCTAATGTGCTAGGTTATGGCAGTTTCCTAACTGCGACGATCAATTTCCTTATTCTTGCTTTTGTTATCTTCATGATTGTGCGTGTCGCAAATCGCGTATCGCCGCCGGACGCAGCAGGGCCTTCTGATGTCGATTTGCTTACCGAAATCCGCGACGAGTTGCGCAAGAAATAACAGCCAATTGCAATGCGGAGACGTGTGTAGCATAGGCGCTGCATGAATTCTGCTGACATCAATCGTGCCCGCCATTTTACGCACGCAACAGGGTTGCAAGCGTTCACTGGCGGTCTATTTCTGCGGGGCTTCGAACGCATTGTCGACCGAATTGACCGTGGGCTCGAATTTGGCACGATCGAAGGGACTTTGCCCGACGGTTCGATCCGATGGCTCGGCGGACGCGGCGCCGGGCCCACCGCCATCGTTACCTTGCATAGCTGGAAGGCGCTTCTTCGTTTAGTGCGTGGCGGTTCCGCTGGCTGGTACGAGGCTTGGGCCGCAGGCGAGTGGAGTAGCCCCGACCCTGTCCAGATATTCGACCTATTCATGCGCAACCGGTTGTCACTCGGTACAGTCGCGCGGCCGTCTGGTGTTGCGAAGCTCGCTGGTCTGGCCGTGCGTATGATGCGCCGTAACAGCCGCAGCGGTGCACGCCGAAATATCGAGTTTCATTATGATCTAGGCAATGACTTCTATCAGGCTTGGCTTGACGAAAGCATGACCTATTCAAGCGCACTATTTGCCGAACCTTCGATAGAAGGCGAATCACTAGAGAAGGCCCAGCACCGCAAGATCATGACATTGCTCGAGCGGTTGCAGCTAAACGATGGTGAGAGCCTGCTTGAAATCGGCTGTGGATGGGGCGGACTTGCCGACTCCGCGTTGCAGATGCGCGATATTCACTACCACGGTATCACGTTGTCGCCCGCGCAAAAGGCTTATGCGGACAGGCGATTGGCGGGGATGGGCGATGCCGAAATCAGCCTCACCGATTATCGCGACGTAACGGGCCAATTTGATGCCATTGCCAGTGTGGAAATGGTGGAAGCTGTCGGACAGCAATATTGGCCTGACTATTTGAAAGCTGTGGCGCGCTGTCTGAAGCCCGGTGGCCGTGCGGCGCTCCAGTATATCCGGATCGAGGATGATGTCTTCGAATCTTATGCCAATGGCACTGACTTCATTCAGCATTATATTTTTCCGGGCGGCATGCTGCTGTCTGAAAGCCGGTTCCGGAAGATCGCAGAAAAATGCGGTCTGTTATGGAAAAACCAGCAAGATTTTGGTCTGCATTATGCTGAGACGCTGCGGCAATGGCGCCTGCGTTTCGATGCCGCAGTCGCGGCAGGTACTTTGCCAAAGGGTTTCGATGACAAATTCATTTCGCTTTGGCGCTATTATCTGATGTACTGCGAAGGCGGATTCAGGGGCGGCGGCATCAATGTTGCTCAGGTGACGCTGGTGAAAGAATAACCATAACGGGGGGCAGGATGAGAAAATGGCTATTGGGGATTTTGATAATAATTGTGGCAGCCGCCGGCGGTTTTTGGGTCAGTGCGGACAAGGATATGAAAGCGCTCATATCCCATCTGCCTACGGATACTAACGTGCTGTTTTGGAGCGTGGAGCAACGCGATGCAGGATTTCGCAGTTTGGACCGGATACCAATTCTTGCCAAATCCAATGTCATCGCAAAAGGCGACAAGGTTTATCCTTTGCCCGAGGGCGAACCTCTCATCATTGGAACCGATGTTAATGCCTATATGAAGGCACAACGCACTGCTGGTCTGGTCATTGTGCAGGATGGCAAGGTACGGCTGGAAAAATATGGTCTGGATTTCACCGCGAAGGGCAAATGGACCAGCTTTTCAGTCGCCAAATCTTTCACGTCGACCATGGTCGGCGCTGCCATCAAGGATGGCTATATCAAGAGCATTGATGACAAGGTATCGGCCTATATCCCCGATCTGAAGGGTTCGGCTTATGACGACGTCACCATCAAGCAACTGCTAACTATGACGTCGGGCGTCAAATGGAATGAGGATTATGCTGATCCCAAATCTGACGTCGCCTTGTTCAATCTGCACAAGCCCGAAAAAGGCGTCGATGTTACTGTCAGCTATATGCGGACGTTGCCTCGCGAAGCTCCAGCGGGCACCAAATGGGTATACAAAACGGGCGAAACCAATCTGATTGGTGTCTTGGTGAGTTCCGCCACAAAAAAGACGCTCTCGAGCTACTTGTCGGAAAAGCTGTGGGCGCCATTTGGCATGGAGCAGAACGCAAGCTGGTTGCTGGGTTCAACCGGGCATGAAATCAGCGGCTGTTGCATTCAGGCGTCCACACGCGACTATGCGCGTTTTGGCATCTTCATGCTCGGCGGTGCCAAGACCAATGGCAAAAGCATATTGCCTGACAACTGGATTGCCGCTGCCACCACTAAACAGGCGGATATCGGTATGCCCGGAAAAGGCTATGGGTATCAATGGTGGACCTACGACGATGGCAGCTACGCCGCGCAGGGCATTTTTGGTCAAGGCATTTTCATCGATCCAAAGCGCAACCTGGTTATCGCTTCGAACAGC
>JANMJX010000044.1:0-10764 GCA_031371575.1 Sphingomonadales bacterium | reverse complement strand
TCAGGATGACCGCAGCGCCCAGATCTACCGCGTCCTGCGCCACATGCCAGCGGCGGTAAATATCGGTCAGCGGGTAATTGGCGTTGCCGTCACCAAGCATATCTTCAGGCGAACGATAGCCGGGAAACTGCGCGTGGGTGCATGTCTCCGCCTTTGCCGAAAACGCCGACCACAATTCGGCCATTTCCCTTGCATAGGCATCGCCGTCCAATCCTTTGGCAACGCGCCGTGCATTTTCGATCAGGCTATAGGCAAGCGGCATCGAGATGATTCCGTGGCGGATCTCGCTTCGGCTCAATATCGGGAAACTCGAGAGCCGGTTGTCGAATGGCGTTTGCGAAGCCAGACTCCAGTCCAGCGTCACACCGGCCTTGCGCGCGCGCTTGGCAGTACCGGTAGCCTCTGCGGCAACAAGAACCGCTATTTCGCAATCGCCCCGACGAATGTCGCCAGCCAGTTCGTTCAACATCGCCTGCGGGCTCTGGCCACCGACATCGGCATAGATCAGCCGGGCGGCGCTAATTCCGCCCGCAGCGCCAAAGGCTTCAGGCGCGTTGTCGGGGGAACCCATGCCGAGACTGACGCCACTATCTTCAAACGTCCGGATGGCAGCAATTGTGTCGATCGCAGCAGCAACCGATATAGCCTGGCCGGTATCAGCCAGCGCAACCTTGATTGCAGCTCCGGCCAGATCGCGCGGGGCGGGCCATTCGCCGGAGACCGTTTTGCGGCTGGCCTCGCCAACGCCGATGATCACTGGCGCGGCTGCGTCAAAATTGCGCATCATTCACTCCCATTTATATCTTAACTGCACGCTTAAATATGCTAGCAGTCGATGCAAGGACAAAGGAGAGCAAGAGATGGCAGCTTGGCCGAAACTGACGTGGGAAAAGGAACCAACGGGGCCATTGAAGGGAATCAAGGTCGTGGACATGGCGACGGTCGTGCTTGGGCCTTATGCCACGGTGCAACTCGCGGACCTCGGCGCTGAGGTCATCAAGATAGAGAATAGCGAAGGCAATACGCCCGGCGACCTGATGCGCCATGGCGGCGATTCACCCACCAAGCAGCATGGCCCGATTTTCACTGCGCTCAACCGCAACAAAAAGGCGATTAACCTCAACATCAAGAAACCTGAAGACAAAGCGATACTCGAGGCTTTGCTTGAAGAAGCCGATGTGTTCATCCACAATGTCCGCATGGCTGGCGTCGAGCGGCTCGGCTTTGGTTATGAAGCGGTCAAGGCGATCAACCCCGATATCATTTATGTCCACTGCGCCGGTTTTGGCGCTGGCGGAGCCTATGGCGAGCGGCAGGCTTATGACGATCTCATTCAGGCGGCATCGGGGTTCGCAGCGCTCAGCGAGCAGCGTGATGGCGGACGGCCTACTTATTCACCAAGCCTGGTCGCCGACAAGGTGAGCGGTCTGTTTGCAGCAAACGCGACCATGGCGGCGTTGCTTGGCCGCGCAGGCGGACAGGGCGGGCAATTTGTCCAGGTGCCGATGTTCGAATGCTTCACCTGGTTCAACATGGTCGAAAATCTCTGGGGCGAAACTTTCGTCCCAGGCAATGGCCGGATGGGCTATACGCGGTCGGTAAACCCGCGGCGGCGGCCCTATCCGACGAAAGACAGCTTCATCGCCATCGTGCCCTATAATGACCGGCAATGGGCGAAGTTTTTTGAATTGGGCGGCAGGCCCAACGTCTTCGATGACCCGCGCTTTTCCACCTATCAGGAGCGCACCAAGCATACAGGCGAGCTGTACGCCCTGATCGAGGAAGTGAGCGCAATGCGCACGACCGCCGAATGGCTTGACCTGTTGGCCGAGCATGACATTCCAGCGATGAAGTATAACCGCATGGCTGACGTGCTGGCCGATCCGCATCTGGCCGACGTCGGTTTCTTCGAAGAGCTGGAGTCGCCCGATATCGGCACATACCGTTCGATGAAACATCCGGTGCATTATGCCGGGACGCCCGTGTCGAACTATGCGCATCCGCCCATGCTGGACGCCGATGGCGACGAGATCAGGGCAGCTTTGGGGATGTGAACGGAGCGGGCACATTGCTCCAGGGTCACATTACATGCGTTAAACCAGCAACCCGCGCATGATGAGGTCGATCGTGTGCTCGCGATAGGCATCGCGCATATTCTCGTCGAAATCGTCCTGATTATAGCAATGCCTCAGCACAAGACGTGACGAATAGAAGCGGTCAGCTGCGCCTGTAACGGTGAAGTAGAAAAATTGCGGGTCAATCTTGCGGAACTTGCCGGCCTTCACGCCCTCGGTGATGAGCAGCTGATACACGTGGGATATGGGCTTGAGATAGAGATCGGCAATCCGCGCAGCTTCGGCGGGCGCACTGTCACGCACCATGCGCATCAACAATCGGTTGAGATAGGGAAAGGCATGATAAGTGTCGATGACCGCGCCTATGTGGATGCGTAACTTGTCGGCAGGTGGCATGTCCTTGGCCACCAGCGCACCAAGGCTCTGGACGATATTGCCCATGTCGCGGTCAAGCAGCGCAAGCATCAGGCCATTTTTGTTGCCGAAATAATATTTGACCAATGCACTGTTGAGGCCAGCGCGCAGCGACAGTTCGGACAGCGACAGGTCAATCGTGTCGCCCTCGCGCATGATCTGGCTTGCGGCCTCAATCAGTTGATCGCGTGCATTGGTGCCATCGGCTAAATCGCTTGCAAGCTTTGGTCCTGTTGTGGCCATTGGTGCCCTGCTCCCCTTGAAGTCGCGTCACTTATAAACAGGTTCGTCCCACCAAGGGAAGAAGTCAGGCAGGTCCGTGGAAACTTTGTCGGGATAGACCGGGCTTCGTTTTTCGAGAAAGCTCGATATCCCCTCTTTTGCGTCGCCCGACCGCGAACGGCGGTAAATGGCGCGGCTGTCGATCTCATGTGCAGCCATTGGGTGCTCGGCAGCGGACAAGCGCCACAACATCGCGCGTGTAAGCGCGATGGATACCGGCGCGGTATTGTCCGCGATCTCGCGGGCCAGCGCACGCGCCGCTTCGATCAACTCGGTTGACGGGTGGACAGAACGGACAAGGCCGCCTTTCAAGGCTTCGTCGGCGTTAAAGACGCGGCCCGTCATGCACCATTCCAAAGCTTGGCTCATGCCGACCAGCCTTGGCAGGAACCAGCTCGAAGCGGCCTCCGGCACGATACCACGGCGGGCAAAGACAAAACCGAAGCGGGCGGTGTCACTCGCCAGACGGAAATCCATCGGCAGCTGCATTGTTGCGCCAATGCCGACCGCAGCGCCATTGACCGCTCCGATGACCGGTTTCTTGCATTGAAATATCCGCAGCGTCAGCCGCCCGCCAGAATCGCGCACGCGCTCATCCGACAGTGTTTCCACCTCGGACCTGCTGGCAAAGACATCGCCGCCTGAATCGGGCGTGAGATCGGCCCCGGCACAAAAAGCGCGGTCGCCCGATCCCGTTACGATGACCGCGCGGACGGCGTCGTCACCGTCCGCCAGGTCAAACGCCGTACACATTTCACGCATCATCACGTTCGTGAATGCGTTCATCTTTTCGGGACGGTGCATCGTAATCGTGGCGATACCATCGGCGACGTCATACATGATCTGCGTGAATTCGGTCATTGGCCCGCCTTTCGGTCAGGGACCGATCCCAAAGGACCAGTCCCTGCATATAAATTGCAAATTATCTAGGTGCCATCCGGATGGCGCCATCAACGCGCACGTCTTCGCCATTGAAATAGCCGCACTCGATCATCGTCATGGCAACCTGCGCGAATTCGTGCGGATGGCCCAATCGCTTGGGGAACGGCACTGACGCAGCCAGCGCGTCTTTCACCGCCGGCGGTGCGCCATTCATCAATGGCGTGTTGAATATGCCAGGCAATATGGTGTTCACCCGAATGCCTTCGCTCATCAGGTCACGCGCAATCGGCAAAGTCATCCCAACGACGCCGCCCTTGGAGGCGGAATAGGCTGCCTGGCCCATCTGGCCATCTTCGGCAGCAACCGACGCGGTGTTGACCATTGCACCGCGCTCGCCATCTTCCATGGGTTCAAGCGTGAGCATACCGGCCGCCGATTTGGCGATGCAGCGGAACGTGCCCACCAGATTGATCTGGATAATGCGGTCGAACGCGTCGAGCGGGAAATGCTTGATCGATCCATCTTCCTTCGAACGGCTTGCGGTCTTCGCGGCGTTGCCCGTCCCGGCACAGTTCACCAAAATGCGCTCCTGCCCGTGCGCGGCACGTGCCTTGGCAAAGCCGGCATCGACGCTCTCGTCACTTGTGACGTTGACATTGCAGAACACGCCGCCGATTTCAGCGGCCAGCGCCTCGCCCTTGTCGGCCTGAAGGTCGAAGATCGCGACCTTCACGCCCTTTGCAGCAAGCGCCCGTGCGGTTGCCTCGCCAAGCCCCGATGCGCCACCAGTGACGACAGCTGCGACAGTTGAATCCAGTTTCATAAATACTCCTGATCATTTTAACCGTCATGCTGAACTTGTTTCAGCATCTTACTTTTTGACGGTGGAAATTAAGACCCTGAAACAGGTTCAGGGTGACGGGGGTGGATGGTTACGCTTTATACCCGCTCGATGATCGTGACGTTGGCCTGACCGCCGCCTTCGCACATCGTTTGCAGGCCATATTTGCCGCCGCGTGCTTCAAGCGCGTTGAGCAAGGTTGCCATCAGCTTGGTACCCGAAGCGCCCAGGGGATGACCAAGCGCGATCGCGCCGCCATGCACGTTGATCTTTGACCGGTCGCCGCCGGTATGCTTCAGCCATGCCAATGGCACTGGGGCAAAGGCTTCGTTCACCTCATACAGGTCAATGTCAGACATCTTCATGCCCGAACGCTGAAACGCGCGGTCAGTTGCAAACAACGGCTCTTCGAGCATGATGACCGGGTCGCCTGCGGTCACCGTCAGATTGACGATACGCGCCCGCGGGGTGAGACCATGTTCCTTGAGTGCCTTTTCCGACACGATGAGAACCGCCGAGGCGCCGTCGCAAATCTGGCTGGCATTGGCGGCCGTGATCGATCCACCTTCCTGAAGCAACTTGACGCCCGACAGGCTTTCAAAGGTCGCATCATAGCGGATGCCTTCATCGCTGTTGTGGACGATCTTGCCCTCTGGCGTCTCCACTTCCATGCCGACGATTTCATTGGCGAATGCGCCTTTCTGCGTCGCGGCGATCGCCTTTTGGTGCGACTCAAGTGCGAACTGGTCAAGGTCTTCACGGGTGAAACCATATTTCTTCACCAGCATTTCAGCGCCCATAAACTGGCTGAACATGATGCCGGGATAGGCTTCTTCGAGCCGCGGGCTCTTATAGGTGCCCATGCCCTCTTTCTTGAACAGCATCGATGTTGAACCCATCGGCACGCGAGTCATGCTTTCGATGCCGGCCGCCAGCACGATGTCCTGGGTGCCCGACATCACGCCTTGTGCCGCGAACATCATCGACTGTTGGGAAGAGCCACATTGGCGGTCAATGCTGACCGAGGGAATCGAGTTGGGGAGGCGTGATGCCAGCACGATGTTGCGGCCGACATCGCCAGCCTGTTCGCCGCCCTGCATGACGCAGCCCATGATGACATCTTCAATCGCTGCAGGATCGAAATCATTGCGGTCGGCAATCGCATCGAGCACGGCAGCGCCCAGATCGACGGGATGCACGCCCGCAAGCTTGCCGCCGCGGCGGCCACCAGCGGTACGAACCGCATCCACAATATAGGCGTCTGCCATATTCTCTCTCCTGTTGTTCCGAATTTAATCGCACGATTAAACTTTGAAAGGAGAGAGTCAAGATCGGAATGCCTCCCAATCGACCAACGATGGGGAGGCTACACGTTTAAGCTGCTTCGCGCGCGATGGTGATCACTTGCGGATAGGTGAATTCCAGCAAGCCTTCTTCACCCAATTCAGCGCCAAAGCCCGATTGCTTGTGTCCGGCAAATGGTGCGTTGGGGGCAAGATGCATGGATTCGTTGATCCACACTGTGCCGGTTTCCAACTGCTCGGCGACTTCAACCGCAGCTTCGGGATTGCTGGTCCAGATCGAACCGGCAAGCCCGTAATCCGAAGCGTTTGCGCGGCTGATGACTTCGTTGATGGTCGAAAACTTCATCAATGGCATGACTGGGCCAAATTGTTCCTCGGCCACGATCCGCGCATCTTCGGGCGGGTTGTCGAGGACGGTCACCGGCACGAAATAGCCCGGGATCGATGGGTCATGGTCGCCGCCGGCCAGGAATTTATAGCCCTTGTCCTTGGCGTCCTGAATCAGTTCAAGCACGCGCTTATATTGTGGCTTGTTCTGGATGGGGCCAATAGCGGTGCCCTGTTCCGCGCCGTCACCAACCTTGACCGCCTTGGCATAAGCCGCGATCGCGCCCGACAGTTCGTCATAGATGTCTTCGTGAATGTAGATACGCTTGGCCGCGATGCAGACCTGGCCTGCATTGTAAAAGCTTGCCCAGAACAGCTTTTCAGCAACCTTGGCAACATCCGCATCGGGCAGAACGATTGCTGCGTCGTTGCCGCCAAGTTCAAGCGTGATGCGCTTCAGATCCTTCGATGCTGATTCCATCACGCGCTTGCCCGTTGCGGTCGAGCCAGTGAAGGTGATCTTGTCGATATCCGGGTGCGCGGTCAGCAGAGGCCCAAGCGCGTCGCCGCCCGTAATGATGTTCAGAACGCCAGGCGGGAAGACGCCGGCAACGAGCTCGGCCAGACGCAAGGTTGCGAGCGGCGTAAAGGGCGATGGCTTCAGCACCATCGTGCAGCCCGACAGCAACGCAGGCACGATCTTCTGGATCGCCATCAGCACGGGGAAATTCCATGGCACGATGCCGCCAACCACGCCAACGGGTACCCGGCGCGTGCGGCTCAAACGCTTGTCGCTGTCTTCTGTAATCTTCTCTTCAAGGTTAAGCATAGGAAGCGCGCGCGTCATGCCAACGCAGCCAGCAATTTCGCTGCCCGCCTGCATGTGCGGCTTACCCTGTTCGGCGGTCAACAAGCGCATCAGTTCGTCGCTGTTCGCCTTGATGATGTCGGCCATTTTCGCGAAATATGCGCGGCGCTCTTCGACGCTGGTCTTCTTCCATGTCTGGAATGCAGCGCGGGCGGCAGCCACAGCTTTGTCGAGATCGGCCTGACCGCAATCGGGCACCTGGCCGATAACCTTTTCGGTCGCGGGGTTCACGACATCAATCCATTGGCCGTTATCGACCAGTTCGCCGTTGATCAGATTTTTATATTGGGTGGTCATTGTCTATCTCCTGATGAGTCTGTGGCCTTATAGCCTTAAGTTTTTGGCTTGTCCTGCTTCGCCCAATATTCATCGCGCAAAAGCCGTTTGTAGAGCTTGCCGGTATCGTGGCGCGGAAGCTCTTCGCGAAAGTCGATCCGCCGCGGAATTTTTATACCCGACAGCTTTTCGCGCGCGAATGCGGTGAGCTCATCGCGCAGTTCGTCGCCTGCGTCAGCCATGTCGAGTGGCTGGACAACGGCAATGACTTCCTCTCCCATTTCGTCATGCGGTCCGCCAATGACGGCGACATCGCGCACGCGGGGATGGGTGACCAGATGATTCTCAATCTCCTGCGGGTAGATGTTTACCCCGCCCGAAATGATCATGAAGCTCTTGCGATCGGTAAGGTACAGATACCCCTCTTCATCGAGCCGCCCGACATCGCCGAGCGTCGTCCAGCCATGCTTGTTGGTCGCGCCTTTGGTCTTGTCGGGGTCATTGTGGTAACTGAAGGACGCGGCGCTTTCGAAATATACCGTGCCTTCTTCGCCGACCGGCACATCATCGCCATTATCATCGCAGATATGCATCACGGCATTCAATGCGCGGCCAACCGAGCCCTTGTGCGTCAGCCACTCTTCGCTCGAGATGAATGTGATCCCCTGCCCCTCGGTGCCGGCATAATATTCACGCAGCACGGGACCCCACCAAGCGATCATCGCTTCCTTGATAGGCACCGGACATGGCGCAGCGGCATGCACCGCAGTCTCGAGGCTCGATACGTCATATTTACTGCGGACCTCTTCGGGCAACTTAAGCATACGCGCGAAATGTGTTGGCACCCATTGGCTTGCGGTAATCCTGTACTTCTCAATTGCCGCGAGTGCGGCTTCGGGGTCGAATTTCTCCATGACCACGACCGTGCCACCAAGCCTGTGCACCGCCGCACACCAGCGCAAGGGCGCGGCGTGGTAGAGCGGCGCAGGCGACAAATAGATGCTGTCACCTGAAAATTTGAACGCCATCATCGCAAGCCCCGCCAGGACATTGGGCGCCGCAATGTCGGCGTCCTGCGGCAACGGAAAACGGATGCCCTTAGGCTGGCCCGTTGTGCCTGAGCTGTAGAGCATGTCGGTGCCTGCGCGTTCGTCGGCAACCGGGGTAGTCGGCAACTCCGCAACTGCGGCCGCATAATCCTGCCAGCCTGTATGTTCGCCGCCGAGCAGAAATTTCTCGACCGGACTTTGTAACTGATCAAGCACGGCACCCAGATATGGCGATGCAAACAGCGCCTTCGAACCGCTGTCATGGAGAATATAATCGATTTCAGAAGCCGTCAGCCGACAGCTGATGGCGACATAGACCAACCCTGCCCGCTGCGCGCCCCAGACCAGATCGAAAAATTCCGCGCGGTTTTCAAGGCAGAATGCGACGGTGTCACCATGTTGCAGGCCAAGCGAACGAAAAAGATGCGCGCATTGATTCGAACGCGCGTCAAGTTGCCCATAAGTGATCGTCTCACCCGAGCCCGCCATGATGACGGCCGACTTGTCGGGATTGGCTGCGGCGTGGACAACGGGATGGCCCATATTACTCACCCAGCCAGTTCGGTTTGCGTTTTTCGGCGAAAGCCAGTGCGCCTTCGCGTGAATCCTTCGACGTGAACACCGGCGCGCAGATCTCGTTCTGCTTCTTCCACATTTCCGCCGAGTTCCAGTCCGGCCGCTCGTTGATCACGCGCTTGGTGGCGATGAGGGCGAGCGGGCCGTTCGCGGCAACCTTGGCCGCAAGTTCAAGCGCGGCATCGATGGCAGCGCCGTCGGTGACGCGGTTTACAAAGCCGATCTCATATGCGCGCTGCACCGAGATAAAGTCGCCGGTCAATGCCAGCTCCATCGCCATCCGCTTGCCGATGATCGACGGCAAGGTAAGCAAGCCGCCGGCTGCAGCGACCAAGCTGCGTTTGACTTCGGGAATGCCGAATTGCGCCTTGTCATTAGCCACAAGCAAATCGCAGGCAATCGCGATTTCCATGCCGCCTGCCAGCGCATAGCCCTCGACTGCGCCGATTAAGGGCTTGGCGGGTGGCGATTCGATAAACCCAGCAAAGCCCTTGCCCTTGATGCTTGGCAGCTCGCCGCGCAAAAACGCCTTGAGGTCCATGCCCGAGCAAAATGTGCCGCCAGCGCCCGTGATGATGCCCGCATTCAGGCTCTTGTCGTTATCCAGCTGCTCCATAGCCGCAGCAACGCCTTGCGCTACGGCTTGGTTGACGGCGTTCTTGGCTTCGGGCCGATTGATCGTGATGATCAGGACACCGTCCTGAGTCTGGGTTAGGACTTCGGACATTAGATTCCTCTCGCTTCAACATCGATTGTGCTCGGGACGGGGGCTTAGGCCTTTTTCTATCGTCCCTTGGGCAGACCAAGCACATGTTCGCCGATGATATTTTTCTGGATCTGGCTGGTGCCACCGCCAATCGTGGCGGAAAAACTGTTCAGATAGGACCGGTGCCAATAGCCGTCATCGACTGCATTTTCGTCCCCGACATAATAGCCAGCGCGGGTGCCCTGAAACTGCAGCGAAAACTCGGTCAGTTCGCGCACCAGCTCGGTACGCGCCAGCTTGTTCATCAGCGCAAGCCCCATGGGGCGGTCGCTGGTCAGCGGGGACATGCGGCGACGCTGATTGTTGAGGTTCAGCGCCTGAATCTCGATCATATACTCAACCAGCTTGTCGCGCATGACTGGATCATCGAGCACAGGCTTGCCGCCACGCTTTGCCGAACGCGCCATGTCGACTACGCCCATCACGTCCATTTCCTTGACGAAATAGCCGCCAACCGGATTGACCTTCGCACCACGCTCATATTCCAGCGTCTTCATCGCGACCATCCAGCCCTGGCCTTCTTCGCCAACAAGGCCAGACGCCGGGATACGCGCATCCGTGAAGAAACATTGCGTAAAACCATATTCGCCCGTCAGCTTCTTCAGACGCCGGGTTTCGACGCCCGGGATTTTCATGGGCGCAAGAAAGAAGCTCAGCCCTGCATATTTGCTTGGCCCGTCATTCGATGTACGCGCCAGCAGGATCATGTAATCGGCGCGATCACCCAGCGAAGTCCAGATTTTGGAGCCGTTGATGACATATTCGTCGCCATCCCTGACCGCCTTCGTCTGCGCGCTGCCAAGGTCCGAGCCATGCTCGGGCTCCGAAAAGCCTTGGCACCAGATTTCTTCCGCCGAGAGCATTGGTTTAATAAAACGACGCTTGTCCTCTTCGCGGCCAATGTCGAGCAGCAGCGGCCCCGTCCAGCCATTGGCGATGGCGTTGAGCATGATGGGCGCATCGTGGCTTTTCATGATCCGCGTGGCGATCCGCTGATACTCCGGATGCATGCCATAGCCGCCATATTCGGTTGGCCAGGACATGCCGAAAAAGCCCGCCTCGTACACCTTGCGCTGCCAATCACGCAGGAAATCAAACTGCTGG
>JANMJX010000018.1:0-13722 GCA_031371575.1 Sphingomonadales bacterium | reverse complement strand
ATTTTCCGGTTGCATCGCAGCGTAAAAGACCCAACTTGGACTGATGATGCGGCAATATGAACTGGTGGAGCGGGTGCGGGCTTATACGCCCGACGTCGACGAAGATCGGCTGAACCGCGCTTATGTCTTCACGGTGCAGATGCACGGCGCGCAGAAACGGGCCTCGGGTGATCCTTATTTCAGCCATCCGGTTGAAGTCGCTGGCCTGATGACTGACCTCAAAATGGACGAGGACACAATCATTACCGCGCTTCTCCACGACACGGTGGAAGATACGCTCACATCCATCGAGGATGTCGAAGCACGTTTTGGTCCGGAAGTGGCGCGCCTCGTGGATGGCGTGACCAAGCTTTCGAAAATTGAAGCGCAGACCGAGGATGAGCGCGCAGCGGAAAATCTGCGCAAGTTTCTGCTTGCCATTTCCGACGACATTCGTGTCCTTTTGGTCAAGCTGGCCGACCGCTTGCATAACATGCGGACGCTGCATTTCATCAAGAGCCCCGACAAGCGCCGCCGCATCGCCAAGGAAACGATGGATATCTATGCGCCGCTTGCCGAGCGGATTGGCATGTATGAATATATGCGCGAAATGCAGTTGCTCGCCTTTGAACAGCTTGAGCCCGAGGCCTATCAGACGATTACGGGCCGCCTGAAACAGATCCGCGAAAAAGCCGATGTCGAAATCGACCAGATAACCCAGACCATGGCTTGGGAAATGGAGCAGGCAGGGCTGAAAATCAAAATCTCGGGCCGCGAGAAGCATCCTTATTCGATCTGGAAAAAGATGCAGGAACGCCATGTCGCCTTTGAACAGCTGACGGATATCAATGCCTTTCGCGTCATCACCGAGACCACCGAGGATTGCTATCGTGCACTTGGGGTGCTTCACCGCCGCTGGCAGATGGTGCCGGGGCGATTCAAGGACTTCATCTCGACGCCAAAGCGCAACGGATATCGGTCAATCCACACAACCATCATGTTTGCCAAAAACATGCGGGTGGAGGTGCAGATCAGGAGCGCTGACATGCACCGCAGTTCCGAACATGGTTTTGCGGCGCATTGGGCGTATAAACAGGCCGACAAGCCCGACGGTCAGGCAGGTTGGTTGCGCGACCTGATCGAGATTCTGGAAACCAGCCAGGATGCGGAGGATATCCTCGAAAACACCCGGATGGCGATGTATCAGGACCGCATATTTGCGTTCACACCGAAAGGCGCGCTGCACCAGTTGCCAAAGGGTTCAACAGTCGTCGATTTTGCGTATGCCGTGCACACTGACCTTGGCGACAAGACGGTCGGTGCCAAGGTCAATGGCCGCCACGTGCCGTTGCGCACGCAATTGCACAATGGCGACATGGTCGAGATATTGAAGTCAAAGGCGCAGGAACCCCAGCAAACCTGGATGAATTTCGTGACCACGGGCAAGGCGCGCGCAGCCATTCGCCGCCATGTGCGGCACCGCGAACGCGATGAACTCGTCGCGATTGGCCGCAAGCTTTACGAAGAAATTGCCGCGCGCATGCCGGGCAAAATCGGGAAGAAGGCGCTAACAGCAGCAGTGGCGCGGTTGAAGCTGGAGGACGAGGACGAACTGATGCACCGCATTGGCCTTGGCAAGATCAACGACCGTGCATTGATGGAGGCATTGGTCCCGGGCTTTGATGCCGACGGCATCGACTTTGATTTTCCGGGGCAGGAACGTGCGATTTCCATTCGCGGGCTGACGCCCGGCGTTGGCTATCATCTGGGCGAATGCTGCCACCCGATCCCCGGTGACCGGATCGTCGGTTTGCGGCTTCCCGGCCAGCCGGTCGAAGTCCACACGATCGAATGCGACCGACTGGCGACGGGAGTCGATGCCGATTGGGTTGATCTTAGCTGGGGGCAGGGCAGCGACGGAGCGTCGGCACGTCTGCGTGTCATCATTCATAACAGGCCGGGAACCTTGGGCGAAATTGCCGGAATATTCGGCTATCATAAGGCCAATATCATCAATCTGCGCATGACCGCGCGCGATGTCGAATTCCATACGTTCGAGGTGGATCTTGAAGTCCACGATCTCCAGCATCTGATGCGGATCATCTCGGCTTTGCGGGCATCGGAGGCCGTTGCAACCGCAGATCGTGTCTATGATTGAGGTCAGTCCGCGCTGATTTCCTCGCCGGGCTCGGCATAAACGAACTTCTTGGCCAGATCGAAACTGTGCCCCGCACGCAGAAACGCATGCAGTTGCTTCTGGCGCTTTTCCGGCGGTGCCGCGTCATGCGCAAATGGTCCGATCCGCTTTTTGCGCGCGAAGTTTTCCGCAGCGCTGAATATGCTTTCCTCCATATGGGCCTTGGCGGAGACCGCGTCACTGTCGCCAATGCCGCTGGCGCGCAAATCCTCGTTCAGCCGCCGTTCGCCAAAGCCCCTGCGGACGAATGACCGGCTGCGTGCTTCGGCAAATTGCGCGTCGTTGATGTAGCCCAATTGCGTGAATTGTTCGGTCAATGCCGCGATATCTGCCGGATATTCATCATCCCAGCCGCGTTCGCGTAGCTTTCGCGCCAGATAATTGGCCAATTTCGATTGGGTTGTCGCGTATTTTCCGACATAAAAGAGCGCCAATTGCCGCATTCTTTCTGCATTTAGCGGCGGAGCGGGCTTTTTGGCGGGGCGTGGTCGGTTCACGCCCTATTCTTGCCACAGTCGGGTCGAATTTTGAACTGGTATCCACGGTTATGGATATGTGGCATAAAAATAACATGGGCCGTCGCCCAATCAAGCTATGGGAAAATATATGAGCGCTCTCGCATCCACGCCAACGCAGGACAGCTTGCCACGCCGTTTTTCCGACTTTGCAACCTTGAGCGAGGCAATGGATTATGCCGCGCAAGGCAAGCGCGGGCTGAACTTCCACGATATGCGTGGCCAGTTGGCCCGGCCTTATCCCTATTCCGAAATGCGCGAAGACGCGCTTAAGATGGCGTATCGCCTGATCAGCCACGGCATCCGCAAGGATGACCGTATTGCCTTGGTTGCCGAAACAGGCCCCGATTTCGCGGCGTTGTTCTTCGGCTGCGTTTATGCAGGCGCATGGCCAGTGCCGCTTCCGCTGCCAACCTCTTTCGGTGGCAGGGAAAGCTATGTCGACCAGCTGTCGGTCCAGTTGAAAAGCTGCGATCCCAAGATACTGTTCTTCCCCGCAGAACTGGCGGACATGGCCAATGATGCAGCGCGCGCCTGCGATGTCGAGGGGATCGATTGGGAAAGCTTTGGTGACCTGATCGCGCTGAAGACCGATCTGCCCGCCGCGCAGACCGATGAAATCTGTTACCTCCAATATTCCAGCGGTTCGACCCGCTTCCCGCATGGCGTTGCGGTGACACACAAGGCGTTGTTGAACAATCTGTCGGCCCATTCGCACGGGATGGAGGTCACTGAAAACGACCGCTGTGTATCCTGGCTGCCCTGGTATCATGACATGGGCCTCGTCGGCTGTTTCCTGTCGCCGGTGGCCAACCAGGTATCGACCGATTACATGAAGACCGAGGATTTCGCACGCCGTCCTCTAGCGTGGCTTGATGTCATCAGCGCCGCCGATGGCACCGTCATCAGCTACTCGCCCACCTTTGGCTATGACATCTGTGCGCGCCGCATTTCCAGCCAGAGCCATGTGAACGACCGTTTCGACCTGTCGAAATGGCGTCTGGCGGGCAATGGTGCGGATATGATCCGGCCCGATGTCATGCAGGCCTTTGTCGACGCGTTCAGTGATGCGGGTTTCAAGGCATCCTCGTTCCTGCCAAGCTACGGGCTTGCAGAAACCACGCTTGCGGTTTCGATCATGCCGCCGGGCGAAGGTATTCAGGTCGAACTGGTCGAGGAAACCGAGCTGACAGGCCATCCTGGCGCGCCCGACCGGCCAATCCGCTATCGTGCGATCGTCAATTGCGGCCGCGCGGTCAAAGACATGACCATCGAAATCCGCGATGAAAACCGCAAGCCGCTTGCCGACAAGACGATTGGCAAAGTGTGGTGCACGGGTCCGTCGCTGATGAAGGAATATTTCCGCGACAAGGAATCGACCGACGCCTGTCTGGTGGACGGCTGGCTGGACACAGGCGACATGGGATATCTGTCCAACGGATATATCTACATTGTCGGCCGCGCCAAGGACATGATCATCATCAACGGCAAGAACCATTGGCCGCAGGATATCGAATGGGCAGTCGAGCAATTGCCCGGCTTCAAGGCCGGTGACATCGCTGCCTTTTCGGTCACGACCCCCGGCGGCGAGGAAACGCCGGCTGTGCTAGTACAGTGCCGGACCACCGATGAAGTCGAGCGCGCCAAGCTGCGCGAACAGATCCGCGACAAGGTCCGGTCGGTGACTGGCATGAACTGCGTGGTCGAGCTGGTTCCGCCGCGCACATTGCCCCGCACCAGCTCAGGCAAGATGAGTCGTGCAAAAGCGCGCAATCTTTACCTTTCGGGTGAGATTCAGCCCTACGCGATTGCCGCTTGAAGCAATTCACCGCATGCAAAAGGCGCGTCCGGTAAGGATATGCATTTACCATAACGGGTAAATCTTTGTAAAAAAACGAGTATTGTTGCGGATCTTGCCTTCTGATTTTTTTGCCAATCCTTACTTTTGGGTAACGTTATTATTCTAAGACGGGGGCGTGCAGAAAAATCCCCCATCCATTGAATTGCCTACAGACCTCTCGTATCGGGCATTGCTAGGCCTTGTCGAGCCGGCAGGCCTTGATGGCGACGTCATGCGCAACATTCAGGCGCGGGGCATGCGACAGCGCAATACTTTACGGATTGCGTTAAATCTGACCTTCGCGATCATGGTTCTTGTGCTCTACCGGGGAATTGCCCCTGCATGGACGCAAATAACCTGGGCCGGCCTGTTCTGCGGCTTTCACCTGTACACTTTTTCGCAGATGGGCACCAAATGGGTATGGGACCGGCCGCAATATAATCGCGAAGATGTGCGCCGCCTGCACATCCATTCCGCGATCACCGCAATCATGTGGGGATCGGCTTTTGCCTTTCTGGGCACCAGCGGCACAATAATGGAAATGCTGGGCCTGTGGTCCATCGTGCTTGGCATGATGGTATACGCGTCATTGCTGCTGCCGACGGCGCCGATGGCCGCGACGATCTTCATTGGTTTCACAAGCCTGTGCGCCAGTCTTGGCTTTGCATTTCATGGTGGCTATTATCTTGCAGTGGCCGCCAATGGCATTGGCGCGCTGCTCATTATGGCGTGCCTGCAGTCGGCGCGCGCACAGATATTATATGAAGTGGCCAACAGCATCGTTCAGGAGAAATCGGAAACGGTTAGCCTTCTGCTGCGTGAATTCGAGGACAGCGGCGCCGATTGGCTATGGCAAACCGATGTCTCGCGCTGCGCCACGCATGTTTCACCCCGTTTTGCTTATGCGCTCGGGGTAGAGGCGAAATCGGTTGAGGGGCAGCCCTTGCTGAAACTGATCGCAGGCGACGCCTGGGAGCAAGGCAAATATCCAGCCGAGCTCCACGAGCTGGCCGATCGGCTAAAACGCCGCGAATCCTTCAGTAATCTCATTGTGCCTGTAACCTTCAAGGGCGTCCAACGCTGGTGGGAATTGTCTGCGTCCCCACGCCATTCGGAAGATGGTGACTTTCTCGGTTTCCGGGGCGTCGGTTCGGATGTGACCGAGCAGCGCGAGTCAGCGAACAAGATTTCGCATCTTGCCCGCTTTGATACGCTTACTGGACTGCCCAATCGCCTGTTGCTGACCGAAACGCTTGCCGACGCATTGACTGACGCAGAGAAATGGCGCCGGCGGTGCGGTTTCCTGATGATTGACCTTGATAGGTTCAAGGCCGTGAACGATACTTTGGGGCATCCTGTCGGTGACCGCCTTTTGGCGCAGGTTGCGCGTCGCTTGCAGTTGATCATGACCGACAATGAATTGTGCGGCCGGTTGGGTGGTGACGAATTCGCTGTTGTCATCAAGGACGCCTCCGACACCAATTATGTAGCTGCGCTTTCAGGCCGAATTATTGACAGCCTTTCGCGGCCATATGAAGTGGACCAGAACACGCTGTTCATTGGCGCCAGCGTCGGCAGCGCGCTTGGCCCGGTTGATGGACGGACGGTTGAACTGTTGATGCGCAGTGCTGACCTCGCGCTGTATCGTTCGAAAGACCAAGGCGGTAACACGCACCACAGCTATCAACATAAATTGCATGCCAATGCCGAAGAGCGCAGGTTGATGGAGTTTGAATTGCGCGCCGCGTTGGAAAGCAACCAGTTTCACGTCGAATATCAGCCAGTGGTTGAAGCAAGCGGCAAAAACGCTCTCGTTGGCTTCGAGGCCTTGCTGCGCTGGGTCAATCCCAAGTTCGGCAATGTCTCGCCTGCCAAATTCATTCCAGTGGCAGAGGACGCCAGGCTTATTGTCAGCATTGGCAATTTTATCCTGCGCCGTGCGTGTATGGACGCCATGCATTGGCCGGAAGCAACGCGTATTGCCGTGAACATTTCCGTTGACCAGCTTACCAGCGCCAATTTCATCGAAACCGTCATCTCGGCATTGCACGACAGCAGCCTGCCGCCCTGGCGGCTCGAGCTTGAAGTTACCGAAAGCATATTCCTGCGCGACGGGACTTTGGCGGTGCAGGTTCTTGATCGTATTCGCGGTCTTGGTGTCAAATTGTCGCTTGATGATTTTGGCACCGGATATTCGTCGCTTGGCTATTTGCGCAACGTCCGGTTTGATACGATCAAGGTGGACCGCAGCTTTGTTCAGGGTGCCGCCAAGAACAAGGCCGAAAGCCTTGCCATCATCCGCGCGGTGGTGGCGCTTGCCGACAGTTTGAATATTGCGACAACGGCCGAAGGCGTGGAAACCGAAAGCGAACTGGCGATGGTCCAGCATCTGGGATGCAAAAAGATTCAGGGCTATTATTTTGGCCGGCCGATGGTTTTTGCAGACAGCCTGGAGCTTTTCAAAAGGACCCGGCGCGAGGTCGCCTGACCACGTTCACAAAATCTCGAAAACCTTGTCCTGCGGCCGGCATAAGCGGACGCCTTTGTCCGTCTGCACAAAGGGACGTTCGACCAATATCGGGTGCTCGACCATCATATCCACGATGCGTTCGTCCGATGCACCGTCGATCAGGCCAAGTTCTTCGGCAGGTGATCCGCGAGTCCTGAGCGCTTCGCGCGGGGACAGGCCCGCATCGCGGAACAAGCATACAAGTGTATCGCGTTCAAACGGTAATTTTCGATATTCGATCACTTCCAGCGTGACGCCCTGTGCCGCTTGGAGGATGGCAAGCGTCTTGCGCGACGTGCCGCAGTCGGGGTTATGCCAGATTTTTGCATGCATATTCTTGGTCTCCGCAAGCGCGCTAATGACACGACATTTCAGATAATTCGACCACCCCGAAAAGCAACTGGATGTTTTTACATTTTCCAATTGCGTTTGATAACGATTCGCAATAGTGGACAAGCATCCAGTTGCGAAACATTCTCAATAAACAAAATAAGGCTTATCATGCTCCGTCTTTCTTCCTCGATTTTTGCGCTCATTTCTACTTTGGCGTTCGCCCCGTCTGCTTTTGCCATGATGGCGGCGGATGATGTTGATCAGTCGAGCGAAGATCGCCGGATCATCATCGTCGAGGGTAGCAAGGAAGCGGAAGGTGGATATAAGGTCAGCAATAGCCGTTCGGCGATGCGTACGGATACGCCGCTGATCGATACGCCCCAGGCTGTAAATGTGATATCCGTCAGGCAGATCGAGGATCAGGCATCCAACAACATTGGCGAAGCCATCCGTTATGTGCCCGGCGTCTTTTCGGCACAGGGCGAGGGCAATCGCGAGACACTCGTTTTTCGAGGCAATTCCACCACTGGCGATTTTTCCGTCGACGGGACGCGCGACGACGTCCAGACATATCGTGACCTGTACAATATCGAGCGGCTCGAAATTTTCAAAGGGCCGAACGCGATGATATTCGGCCGTGGCGGTATTGGCGGCCTGGTCAACCGCGTCACAAAAGTCGCAGACTGGCAATTGACGCGCGACTTCCGGCTTGAAGGCGGCAGCGACAATTTCGTGCGGGCGCAATTCGATTTGGGTGCGCCAGTCAACGATGCTTTGGCCGTGCGGGTCGTGGGCGTGTACCAAGACGGTGACAGCTACCGCGACGGAGTCAATTTTAACCGCTGGGGTTTCAATCCGACTGTTTCATTCAAGCTGGGCAGCGATACCATCATTCATGCGGGCTACGAACATTTTCAGGATGATCGGGTTGCCGATCGCGGCGTTCCATCCAAATTCGGTGCTGGCGTCAATGGCGCCGTCGTCGGACCTTTAGTAACGCCACGGCGGCAGTTTTTTGGCGATTCCGGCAACAGCCCGACTGGGACAAACACCGACGCAGCAACTTTTCTGATCGAACATTATCTCAGCGATACGGTCAGCATCCGGAACCGGACCCGTTATGCCGATTATGACAAATTCTATCAGAACATATTCCCTGGTGCGGTCAACGCGGCTGAAACAACCGTCATATTGTCTGCTTACCGGCAATTTACCCGGCGGGAAAACCTGATCAACCAGACCGATTTCAATGCCGAATTCAACACGGGCGGCATCAAACACACCTTGTTGATTGGCGCCGAATTTGCCCGGCAGAAAACTGACAATGTGCGTCAGGAAGGCCGCTTCGCGGGCAATCTGGCGACACTGGTCGTACCAATCAGCCAGTCGGATATCGATACGGACCTCAGCTGGGTCCAGATCGCGAGTAGCGGCGACAATGCGGGTGTAACCAATATTGCCGCTGGATATATTCAGGACCAGATCGAATTTTCGAATGCGGTTCAGCTCGTGATCGGGGGACGTTATGAACATGTCAAAACCGAAGTCACTGACCGCCGGACTGTCGGCTTTCCGGTCAACCAGCAACGCGAATTTGAGGTTACCGACAATCTGTTCTCGCCGCGCGTCGGCGTGATTTTAAAGCCTGCCGTGAACGCATCGCTGTATGTCGGTTATTCGCGGACATATCTGCCACGCGGCGGTGACCAGCTGACCGGCCTTTCGGTGACCAACCAGAATCTGGCACCGGAAAAATATCAGAATTACGAAATTGGTGCGAAGTGGGACATATTGCCTGCGTTCAACGTCCAAGCGGCCATATTCCAGCTTGATCGCGACAATGTTCTTGCGCTGAGCGACCCGAATAATGCGTCTTCGCCGACGGTACCGATCGGTCGCCAGCGCACGAGGGGTGTCGAGCTCAGCGCTGCAGGCAACATAACCAAAGCCGTCAGCATGGTTGCAGCCTATACCTATTCCGACGGCAAGTTCCTCGACAATGTTTCGGGTACAGTGCAGGCAGGAAACCTGCTTCCTAATATGCCAAAGCACAGCGCCTCGATATGGACACGTATCGATCCTGTAACCGATTTTGGCGCTGCGGTCGGCGTGATTTATGCCGGCAAGCGGTTTGCCGCCACCGACAATTTTGTCGCGCTGCCCGCATATACGCGCGTTGATGCTGCGCTCTATTACAGCATAAGTCCGACGTTGCGCGCGCAGTTGAATGTGGAGAATGTCTTCAACACGCGTTACTATCTATATGCGCACAGCAACAACAACATTACTCCTGGTGCGCCAACCGCGTTCAAGGTCAGCCTGAATGCCAAATTCTAAATGATCCTGCCCAAACTGAACCAATCCGGCCTGTTGTTCGTGCCGCACCGCTGGCAGCGCGGCCATGCTGTCCGCTGGCTCAAGCGGGTCCATGCATGGACGGGATTTTGGGGCGCGCTCCTGTTTTTGACGCTCGGGATGAGTGGTGTATTGCTCAACCATCGCGACACGCTGAAGATCGATACGGGAGAACCAGTTGAAGTCAGCGCGATGAATATTGCGGTTCCAGCAGGGTCGATTGGCAGCGAAAAGGCGCTTGGTGCATGGGCGAAAGCGGAATTCAATCTTCAGGCAGAGCCACGTCCGCCAAAAGGAGGCGGGGGCAATGCCAAGGACGCGCGAAAGAGCTTTCTTGGCGCGGAGCGGCCTGAGGCCGAAAAATGGGAGCTAAGCTTCAATCATATCAACGGACGGATCACGGTCGAGCATGTCAAAGGATCGGCGAGTGTCGCGGTCAAGCAGACCAATCAGAACCTGTTGGGCGCGCTCAAAAACCTGCATAAAGGAACTGGCGCCGGGGTGGCATGGATATTGTTTATCGACACCATTGCTGGCGCGTTGATTGCGATGGCGATCACCGGTTTTCTGTTATGGTCACGCCTTCATGGTGGACGGTTACTTGCCGGGTCTTTGCTGTTGGGAAGCGCTGCGGTTGGCACATGGGCCATTTGGCCGAGCCTGTTATAATTCCTTACTCAGCGCACGCCTTTGCGTGTTCCTTGGCATTGTGGACATAATGCGCAACGCCAAGCCGCATGCCCATGACCGCCGCATCATCAAGGTCGCGGACAAAACGCGCTGGCGCGCCTGCCCATAATTGCCGCTCGGTAATTCGTTTACCTTGCGTGAGCATTGCGCCCGCGGCGAGCATTGCGTCGCTTTCGATGACAGCGCCGTTCATCACTGTCGATGACAGGCCAACAAATGCGCGATCGTGCAAGATGCAACCGTGCAGCATGACGTTGTGCCCAACCAGCACATCATCGCCGATGATGGTGGGGAAGCCGTCCTCGACTCCCGGCATCGGTCCATCGCAATGCACAATGCTTCCGTCCTGAATGTTTGTGCGCGCGCCGATGACAACCCGGTTGACCTCCGCGCGGACCACGCAATTGTACCAAATGCTGGCCTCAGGCCCAATCGAGACATCACCGATGATCCGGCAACCTGGCGCGATAAATGCGCTGTCGTGGATCTGGGGCGTCTTGCCATTCAGGGTGATGATGCTGACATCGCGACGTTCGGTGTTCATTATTTCTTCCAGAAAGACAAATGCGGGAGCACTGAGGCATAATCGTCGGTCCAGACGCGCGTGCCGTCCTGCGTTTTTAGCTCAAGCCACTGGTCCGGATTGTATGTGGAGCTCGCTTCTTTATCCAGCTTGCCTGTCAGCTGCGCCAGCTTCTGCGGATTGCGGCTCAGGGCAATCCATATCGAGGCCCGCGCGCCGTTGTTGATCATCGCATCACTTGGAAGGTCATGGCGCAGCGCAGCGACCCAGCCATTGGCCTTTGCTTCGGCTGCGACGACTGGCTTAAGGTCGATGTAGCGGTTCGAGATATGGACGAGCAGCATCCCGTCGGGTTTCAACGCACGGCCATAGGTTTGAAACGCCTCCTGAGTAAGAAGGTGCAACGGGATCGCGTCCGACGAAAATGCATCAAGTGCAAGGACGTCGAATTGTCCCTTTGGCACCTCGGCAAGTGTTAGTCTTGCATCACCAAGCGTCATGGTTGCATCCGGCGCACATTTATCGAGGAAAGAGAAAATCTTCCGTTCACGCGCAATTTGAATCATCAGCGGGTCAATTTCGAAAAACTGCCATGTCTGACCGGGCTTGCGGTAACAGGCCAAAGTGCCAGTGCCGAGCCCGACCACGCCGACGCTGGCCGTGGGCCCGTAAAGTTCCGGCGTCTTGGCGAGCGCTTTGCCAATGCCCGAATTCATTGTGTAATAGCTTGTCGGACGGGTTGGGTCATTCAACAGTTGAAGGCCATGCATGGTAGTGCCGTGCACCAGCGTGCGGACTTCGCCGCCGTCTGACGTATTCACGGTATAGGTCCCGAAATAGCTGCGCATCCGCGCGCCTTCGAGACTTAGGTTTGCGTTGTACCATCCGCCGTTCAGCGTCAGCAGGCCTGCCACGGCGAGCAGAAACGGTACACGGAAGCCAGCGACCGCCATTGCCATACATATGACAACCGCTGAAAGGATGACCTTCGTAACTGTGATTGTGTCCGGTTCCGACAATGCGCCGACAACGCCGAGCACCAAAGCAATCAGCCCCAACGCGTTCATGACATATGGTATTTTTGCATCCGTCTTGTCGAACGAGATCAGCGTGATTTTGGGCAGAAGCGCCGCCGCCGCCAAAATCAGCAGGGGATGTTCCCATGTCCAGTTGAACAGCAAAGGAGCAATGATCGCGCAGAACAGGCCGCCCACCACGCCGCCAACCGACATCATCAGATAAAAGCCCGTTAACTGGCTTGAATCAGGGCGGGTGCGGTACATCTCGTTATGCAGCGCAACCGCAACCGTGAACAGCAGGCCGAGACTTGCGGCAAGGCCCTTGAACGCCGAAGTGCCGCCTTGCAGAAAAATGAACGCGCCTGCGACGACCATAATTATCGGAGCAAGCCGGCTAATCCAATATGCAGGCCGCTGATTATCGGCAAAAGCGACGCTGAAACTCAAAAGATAAATGCTCAAGGGAATAACCCACAACAGTGGCATCGCCATCAGGTCGGTCGTCAGATGTGACGTTGTCGACAACATCAGACCCGACGGCACGGCGGCCAACGCTATCCAGTATAAACGGCGGCGCAAGCTGATATGCTCCGCTTTCTCTTCGGTCTGCGCAACCCCGCCCGTCTCTCCGGTTGCACGCCAAATCTTGAGTGCACACAGACCGACCATCAGCATCAAGAACAGGTAAATGCCGCTCCACAGATATTTCTGGCTGAACAAGGTCGTGAATGGCTCCACGAGCAGGGGATAGGTCAACAAGCCAGCAAAGCTGCCGATGTTGGACGCGGCGTAAAGCGCATATGGCTCGCCTTTGTTACCGGAAATCGTGTACCATCGCTGCATGAGTGGCGCTTGTGCTGCCACCACGAAAAAAAGCGGGCCAATTGAAGCAACCAACAGCCATGGTACCCAGAAAACGGGAGATCCGTCCGATGGCAACTGCATGTTTACAAGGCCCAGGGGAAGCCATAGCAACGCGACGGCAAACAAAATGAGATGGATGACGGCCTGACGGCGCGCGGGTTCGCGTGCCAGACGATGCGCATAGGCATAGCCGCCAAGAAGCAGCGCCTGATATACGAGCATCGCGCTGTTCCAAACCGCTGGTGCGCCGCCAAGACGGGGAAGCGCCATGCGGGCGATCATGGGTTGAACGAGGAAAAGTAGGAAGCTGCCGGTTAATATGGTCAGCAGGAATAACCCACGGCTGCTGCGTACGTCAGTCCCGTTCATTTATTATCCTTTAAGCAAGCGCGCAGCCAATGCGGCGTGATAGGTCAAAATACCCGAGCAGCCGGCCCGTTTGAAGGACATGAGCGTTTCCAGAACCAGCGCATCGCGGTCACCTGCACCCGCCGCTGCGGCCGCCTCGATCATCGCATATTCCCCCGACACCTGATAGGCAAAGACGGGCACGTCAAATCGGTCATGGACGCGCCGGACAATGTCGAGATAGGGCAGGCCCGGCTTTACCATGACGCTGTCTGCACCCTCGGCTATATCCATGGCCACTTCGCGCATCGCTTCATCGCTGTTGGCAGGATCCATTTGGTAACATTTCTTGTTACCCTTTAGCAGGCCGCGCGAGCCCACCGCGTCACGGAACGGGCCATAAAAGGCACTCGCATATTTGGCGGCATAGGACATGATCTGAACATTGTGGTGCCCATTCATTTCCAGCGCCTTGCGGATTGCACCGACGCGGCCATCCATCATGTCACTTGGCGCAATGATATCCGCGCCTGCATTCGCCTGGTTGATG
>JANMJX010000002.1:0-18482 GCA_031371575.1 Sphingomonadales bacterium | reverse complement strand
CTGCCACTTGCCAAAGGAAGGCGTTCAATCCACCGCGTGACTAGAACCGAATTGCCGTGCTCTGATGTTTTTTTCGCCATAGCAACCTCAACCTAATCGCATCACTACTTCCGACGAGGTGCCGCCTAAAGCTAAAGTTCTTAGGAACCGGGGTAATCGTCCGCGGCTATGTTTGTCAACGATGCCATCATTGAACATGCGCCGGGTTGCCCGAGGAAACGGGAAAGCCATCGAGTTTACCTGCAATATCGGGATCGGCTGCGATTGCGCGACTGGAGATCGCTCTATTCCGGCAAGTGACCAGTTAGGCGTGACCTAGAATTCACGAGATGGATTGGTTTAATGGTGGCCGCGATCTGAGAACGCATAAGTTAAGCGATGCCGATTTGCCCTGCAACATATGTCATCGTCTGAGCGATATCGAGGGGAGTCGAATTCCCCCTGCCAGATTGGGCAATGTCTATACAGGGTGAAGCTGCGATGCAGCGCCACCCTGTATGTCAGATTATTTATGCAAGCTGGGCAAGCACCGCTGGCTTTTTACGGCGAAGCGAATATCCAATTGCGCCCATTCCAAGCAACATCATCATCCAAGCTGCTGGTTCAGGAACGGCGCCAGTCGTCGTCGGTACGGGTTCACCTTTGATGGTGATGCCGCTAAAAGCCAGGCCGGATTGGTAGATCGTATCGATACTGTTTGTTGTACCAAAACGGATTTTGTAAGAACCCGCGGCTGTGATGTTATAAGTTGACTGAATCCAGCCTGTATAACCGCAGCCACTTGAAAAGCATCTGCCAGAGTCACTACCCAATGCTGACCAAGCCGGACCGCCGCCAATGATCGGACTTGTTAAAGGTGTTAGCGTTGAAATGTTGGCAGGTAGGCCGAACCCTGGGCTGGTGTTGCCTGAAGGAACGGTTCGCGCGGTGAAAAGAAATCCGACTGATTCATTTGAACTATTCAGCAGCTGGGCGAATCCATAATCGGAAAATCCAGCACCGTCCGACGTGACAAAGTTGAAGAAGAAGTTCAGCGGATCACCTACGGCCGCGGTAAACAGATCGGTGGTTAACTCCGACCCGTTTGTGCCGCCTGCGCTAGCGATCTGGCCAGCACCATTAACGCCACCAGAGGTGCTCACATATTCATAGTTTGGACCACCGGAAGGCGGAGCGGTGACAACGCCATTCGGCGCCAGAGTTCCGCATGTACCGATACATGTTACAGCATTTGCTGAATGGGCCGAAAAGGCAATAGCAGCTACAGCTGCCAGTTTTATCATCATTTTCATCTAAATCACCCCTGATTTTTTCCAAAAGCTGAATATCTTTTGGGAATTACTCATTGCCCTCGTTGCGGCCCAACTAACGAGACAGTTTTGCTTTTGCTGGGCCAGCATAACAATTGATTAACAAAAGCTAAAGACAAAATGTTGTCATCCGGTCCATTTTTGGGACAGTTTTGCCGGCGGTTGACGCATATCTTTAAAATATAGCCGCTTGTTCACAGCCAATTGGGAAACGACATCTGCGCGATGTAACCGGACGTCGTTCCATTCCAGATTGACTGCAGACATGGTGCACGCCGATTCGGCTTTGGAATGGTGCGCCGGATACTGAACGCTCTTTAAGGGACGCTGTGTCTTCGTCGATACAACGCAGATCACTGAAGTTATCTTAATTTTTCGATGGAAAAATGGTGCCGGCTACAAGGTTCGAACTCGTGACCCCCTGATTACAAATCAGGTGCTCTACCAACTGAGCTAAGCCGGCACTCGGCGCGTCCCATAGCGTCAAATGACGCCAAAGGTCCAGCCCTCAGTTGCAGCTATTTCGCAATTTAATAATTTTGGCGACCAATTTTGTGGATTTACAGCAACCGAGCGAAGCCAAGCCGCAGTAATTAAGGCGTCGGTGGCGTGATCGGTGTAGCGCTTCAATGGCTGATGCGGCCGTGATCCAATTGCCAGGAGAGCCGCGTCAAGCCCGGCAGCATCGCGAATCTTGCTTCGGCCCTTGACGACACCTGCCGCACGGGCGGCGATGGTCGTATAAATCTCAACGACCACTTTGCCACTTGCCGGCAGGGTATCGAACGGCCAAATGGCCACGCTGTCACGTATTTGATTGAGAAAGCGCATGCCCGCAAAGCTTGCCTTTGCCACCTGTGATGCGCCGATGGCGTCATAGACGGTGGATGTCTTGCCACTGCTGTTCTTATTCAGGATTTCGCACTGTCGCCAAAATAGGAACTGTGCCTTCGTTCCGTCAGCTGCGCCAAAGTAAAAGTGGCGGCGGTGCAGAATTTCAAGGAAGGACGCTGCGCCAAGATCGGGGTCATCGCACACAGCCTCGACATAGGCCCAGAACTGCTTGGCAGTCGATGGCAGTTCTTCTCCTGGCAAGTAAGCGCCACGCTCAATATGGGGTGGCGCGAAGCTGAAGTCGAAACCGATGAGCAGATCATCATCCTGTGCCAAAAGCCAGTCTGCT
The DNA here is from genome assembly GCA_031371575.1 of Sphingomonadales bacterium. Classification (GTDB taxonomy): domain Bacteria; phylum Pseudomonadota; class Alphaproteobacteria; order Sphingomonadales; family Sphingomonadaceae; genus Sphingorhabdus_B. The sequence continues at coordinate 15,989 of JANMJX010000002.1, read as the reverse complement.
ACAGCCTGGCGTGACCAGAACCTGTCGGGAGGCGTTACAAGCCGCGGAGCGTCGTCCCCTGCGTCGCACACGGCAAGCGCGATGCCCGGATGCCGGCTGCCTTTTGCGCCGGACCAGTCCGCGCAGGCGAAACGGGTAAACTGCCGCTTCATCGCCTTGTACGTGCCGAAAGTGCCTTGATGCGGTGTTCAATCATTGGTCGTCCTGCTCGCCAGTGCGCGCGCGCAGCCGATCCCAATATTGCATTCGTTCGATAATCTTGCGCTCGAACCCGCGCTCGACAGGAGCATATAGTGCTGCCGGAGTTACGTCATCCGGCCAATAATTTGCTCCCGAAAACCCCTCGGTGCTGTCATGGTCATAGGCATAGCCCGCACCGTAGCCAATGTCTTTCATCAGCTTGGTCGGCGCGTTGAGTATATGCGCTGGCGGCATGAGCGAGCCTGTCTCGCGTGCCAGCTTCCACGCCGACTTTTGTGCTTTGTAGGCGGCATTCGATTTGGGCGCTGTGGCGAGATACAGGCACGCCTGCACAATGGCAAGTTCGCCCTCCGGACTTCCCAGAAATTCATAGGCATCCTTTGCGGCAAGACATTGGACGAGTGCATGGGGGTCAGCGAGGCCGATGTCTTCACTGGCAAACCGCACCAATCGGCGCAGCACATATAACGGCTCTTCGCCCGCCACCAGCATGCGCGCCATCCAGTAAAGTGCCGCTTGCGGATCGGATCCGCGCAGGCTTTTGTGCAGGGCGGATATCAGATTATAATGGCCTTCGCGGTCCTTATCATAGACCGGCATTCGCCGCTGCAGAAGTGCCGCCATGGCTTGCGGGTCGAGTGGGTTCTCAATGTGGATTGCGAACAGGGTCTCGGCTTGGTTCAGCAAGAAGCGGCCATCGCCGTCGGCGCTCGATATCAGGGCCGAGCGCGCATCCGGCGTCACGGGCATGGGGCGGCCACTGACTGCCTCTGCACGGACAAGCAGCGTTGAAAGCGCGTCGTCATCCAGACGTTTGAGGACCATGACCTGCGTGCGGGAAAGCAAGGCGGCGTTCAGTTCAAAGGATGGATTTTCGGTTGTCGCGCCGACTAATGTGACCACCCCGCTTTCGACAAAGGGCAGAAACCCGTCCTGCTGCGCGCGGTTAAAGCGGTGGATTTCGTCCACAAACAGCAAGGTCTGTTTGCCTGTTCGGGCAACATTCTCGGCCTCGGCAAAGGCTTTTTTGAGGTCTGCCACGCCAGAGAAAACCGCCGATATCGGTTTGTAATGCATGTCGACTGCATCTGCCAACAACCGCGCAATGCTGGTCTTACCCGTGCCGGGTGGGCCCCACAGGATCATGGAGGACAATTTGCCCGCAGCGACCATGCGGCCGATTGCGCCTTCGGGTCCAGTCAGATGTTCCTGCCCAATAACTTCATCCAGCTTCTTTGGGCGAAGCTGGTCCGCAAGCGGGGCGTTTTCGGGGGCGCGGGCCGGGACCTGCGGGCTATCTCCAAACAGATCGCTCATGTGACGGTCTTGGGCTCTTGCATATGACGGTCTAACCGCGCGCGCTGCAAAGAGGTTCCGGAGCGGCCTCTCCGGCTATTGATCTAACGCGATGCACTGGCGCGTGCTGCCTTTTGGCGGATGAGGCGCAGATAGGTGTCGGCTACGGTCTGGTTGATGGCATCCCAGCTGAAATCGAGCGACCGCCTTTCGCCTGCTGCACCATGCTGCGCGCGCAGATCGGCGTCAGTGCAATAGGTCTGAAGCACATCGGCAAATTTCTGGATAGCACCGGGAGTCACGAGGCGGCCAGACACATTGTCCTGCACAAGGCTTTGGCTGCCAGTGGCTTTTGCCGCCACGACGGGTAGGCCACATGCCATAGCTTCCAGCGTTACATTACCAAAGGTTTCAGTGACGCTGGGATTGAACAGAAGGTCCATTCCGGCAACGGCACGGCCAAGATCCTGTCCACCCTGAAAGCCGACAAAATGGGCATGGGGCAGGCGGCTTTCGAACCAGCCACGTGCCGGGCCTTCACCAATGACCATCACCTGATGCGGCACGTTGCGGCGCCGAAGCTGGTCGATCGTGTCCGAAAAGACGTCCAGACCTTTTTCCATGACCAGGCGGCCCAGAAACCCGATGACGACGGGTTCATCATCAATCCCATGTGCGCGGCGCCATTCGAGATCGCGGCGTCCGGAATGAAAGATGTCCCGGTCCACACCACGCGACCAGATGTCGATGTCATAATTCATCCGCTGTTCGCGCAGGACCTGAGCGAAGCTCTCGGATGGCGCGACCAAGGCGTCGCATTTTCGGTACAGGCGACGCAGCCAGGCCTCAACGAGCGGTTCGGCGAAGGACATGTTGTAATACCGAAAATAGGTCTCGAAACGGGTATGCACTGACGACAGGACCGGCAGGTTGCGCCGCCGCGCCCATTTCACAGCCTTGCGCGCCACGCGGTCCGGACTGGAAATATGGACGACATTGGGCGCGAATGCGTTGAGATCGCGCTTGATCCCAAGCGATAAAGTCAACGGAAAGCGATATTCCGGCCGAAACGGAATGGCGACGGAGGGGATGCTCACGACATCGCCCGTTGCCTCAAAAGCAGGTTCTTTGATCGTTGGAGAATATACGCGCACCGCCGCGCCCTGGCTTATGAGATAGCCCACTAGCCTGTTTAACGCCTGATTTGCGCCGTCACGGACATAATTGTAATTGCCGCTAAAAAGCGCAATGCGAAGGTCGCTGGTCTGCATCGATGGGCTTTTATCGGCGGTGGCGCAAAATGCCAATGGGAATGGTATATTAGGTGCGATATGACCCGCATATGATTTTTACCCAGCTCGACACGCTGCTGCTTGGAAAGCCGAAGCCCTTTCGCGCCGATGGTACGATGAGTGCGATGGCGCGTGCGCCGGTAAGCCGTCCGGTCTTCTTAGGGAAACTTGGATTTGAAGGCGACGAGGTCGCTGACCCGACCGTCCATGGCGGTCCGGACAAGGCGGTCCATTTCTATCCGGCCGAACATTATCCCTGCTGGATCGCCCATTTTGCGGCGGAAGGCTTCGCACATCCTCTGCTGGACCATCCTGGTGCCTTTGGCGAAAATATCAGCGCATCGGGGCTGACCGAGGACAAATTGCGCATCGGCGACCGGTTCCGTATTGGTAAGGCACTGGTTGAAGTTGCCCAAGGACGCCAGCCATGCTGGAAACTGGATCATCATTTTTCGGTCCACGGACTGTCGGGCATGGTCATCAAAACTGGCCGTTGTGGCGGGTATTTCCGCGTCATCGAAGAGGGCGAAGTGGCACCTGGTGACTCGATTCAGCAAGTGGATCAGGCGTCGCATGATTGGACCGTAGAAATCGTGTTCCGGCTTTTGATTGGTGGCGGGCACCGTGCGAAGGAAAGCAGGAACGACCTGACGGCGCTTGCAGATTTGGAAACGCTTGCTGAAACGTGGCGCAACAGGGCTTTCAAGCTGGCGGACCAAGCACAAGCTTAGCGAGGCGAGCTGCCCATAGATGGCGGAAAAGCTGCTAAAGTCACACTAAGGTCTCACCTAAACGGCCAAAGACAGATACTAAGGCTGATTGCATGCCCCTGCAGCCATTGGGCGATTAGCGATATTGCCATGCAACGCTGGCAGACCAAATCCTACATTGCAAGAGCCGAAACTAGGTTTTGGAGACATCCAGCGGACAGGCACACGATGTCTTGCCAGTTCATTGTATGAGCACCCAAAAGGCCAATATTAAATACAGTAGTTTCCACATCTTTAAAAAAAATTTGAATAGCTTAGGGCAAAACAGATTATATCATTTAAATTATGCAAAAAAATCTAAAATATAATGCAAAAATTCTAATGCAATTATAATCTCCTTTTCTAATAAAAATCACGTCAGCAGCCTATAAAAGATAAGTTACTATGTCTTTACGTGTATAGAAAGCTTAGTAGTTTTGATGTGAAATGGAGATTATTGATTAGATCAAATGATGAAATTTGTTCTGCGTAGGCATAATTTTTCAAAGAGGTGGAATGATACGATGAGTAACAAAATCGTTCACTCGAAAGTTGAGTCTAACCAGATATTAGCTTCTATATCGTCCTTGGAACAGCGCGTTATCGCACTTAGAGAACAAGTATCGCCAGAAAATACTCTAGTCACTCCATTACAGCGTGCCAAAGATTGCTATCGCAAACGTCGCTTAAGAGGAATGATGTTCGAGAGCGCCTATCTGTTCGCCGACCCGGCATGGGATATACTGATTGACCTTTTTATTGCATCCGAAGATGGTCAAAGAATTTCTGTATCCAGCGCATGTATCGGTTCTGCCGTGCCGACCACTACAGCCCTGCGTTATATAAAGACATTGGAAGAGCAGGGCCACATTCGACGACACCAAGATCCCTGCGATGCCCGACGAATTTTTATGTCGTTATCTCCAACTTCGGCAGACAAGTTAAAGACATATTTCAGCGATTAATGACAAACATAAGCTTTGCCCCGAGTTGATAGCCGCAGAAGGTCTCATTAAGTGAGCTTTAAGCCATAAAGGTGATGCAACGGACAAAAGGTGCAGAGTTATGAGCATCATATTGAAGAGTTCTCATGACGCGGATAGGTTGAACGACGTTACTCGCCTGTTTCATCCTTAGCGACAATAGGCGCATACAGCCGGATCCGAGTCACACGTTTTTCGTCGGCTTCCAGTATTTCTAGTTTCCAACCGCTTGCTTCATGTAGCAGCATCTGGCCAATGTCGGGCACTTGCCCTGCAATCACGAATGCCAGCCCGCCCAGCGTGTCGACGTCTTCATCGACTTCGGACAATTTGGGATCAATGGCTTCTGCGAGATCATCAAGCTCTGCCCGCGCATCGGCTTCCCACATATAGGGGCCAAGCTGGGCAAACAGTGCCTCGGGCTCTTCGTCGTGCTCGTCCTCGATTTCGCCGACGATTTCCTCAACGAGATCTTCGATGGTAACCAGACCTTCGGTCCCGGAATATTCGTCAAGCACGATGGCAAGATGGGTGCGGGTGCGTCGCATTTCGTCGAGCAATGCAAGCACGCTCATATTCTGGGGTACAAAACGCGGCTGGCGAATGAAAGATTCAAGGCCTGTCGGCGGGGTCTCACCCGATGCAAGAACCGCAAATACGTCCTTGATATGAATCATCCCGATCACGCTGTCGAGCGTATCGCGATACACGGGCAGGCGGCTGTGGCCATGTTCGGCAAAGGCCGCAATACAATCGGCGAAGCCCGCGCTTTCTTCAATGGCGATAATGTCGCTGCGTGGCACCATGACGTCATCCACGCGATGCTCGCTGAAGTGCAGCAAATTGCGCAGCATGGTGCGTTCGACAGCGGTCAGGTCACCATCGTCGTCGGATTGTCCCTTGTCGTCGCTGTCTTCCTCATGCTCGGCAATCGCTTCTTCAAGCTGCTCGCGCAAGGTGGGCTCGTGGTCGCGGCCGAAGAACATCGTCTTTAGCCGCTGCCATATTCGCCCGTCATTATCGTCGTCGGTTGCGGTTTTCGAACCGTTAAAACTGTCACCCTCAGGCATGATGGAAGCGTACTGGCCTCTTATTGGTCGATTTAAACGTCATATGGGTTGTGAAGCCCCATCGATGCAAGCGCTTTTACTTCAAGCGCCTCCATCGATTCAGCTTCTTCCTCTTCGAGATGGTCGTATCCGAGGAGATGCAACATCCCATGGACGACCAAATGTGTTGCGTGCTGCGCGACCGGGATGTTCTTTTCCTCAGCCTCGGATGCGCAGGTTTCAAAAGCGAGAATGATGTCGCCGAGGAGAAGTTCCATTTCCGATGCGTCACCGGGGATGTCCTTCACCGGGGGCAATACCGGTTGCGCGTAGTGAAACTGCTCAATTTCAACCTGCTCGAGCATCGGGAAGCTCAGAACATTTGTCGGCTTATCCTTGTCGCGCCATTCGCGGTTAAGCGCGTGGACTTCCGCATCATCGGTAAGCTTGATGCTCACCTCCACCGGTGCAGGATAGCCGTCAAGACCGGGGAGGGCGGCAGCACGCACGGCCGCATCAACCGCTTTTTCAACTTCATTTTGCCCAAAACCGCTTTTGCCCCAACTCATTCCGATGTCGAGTTCGACGTCAATCATGCCCGCCCTCATAAGCGTCGACAATCTTGCCGACGAGCGGGTGACGCACGACATCGCTGCTGTTGAAACGGATGGTCTGGATACCAGCAACGCCTTCGAGCCGCTGCACCGCGTCATTCAGGCCCGACATGCGTTCGCCGCCGGGTATGTCCACCTGATGCGGGTCACCGCAAATGACCATGCGGCTGTTCATGCCGAAACGGGTGAGAAACATCTTCATCTGGGCAGCCGTGGTGTTTTGCGCTTCATCAAGAATGATGAAGGCATCTGCCAATGTGCGGCCACGCATGAAGGCGATCGGTGCGATTTCGATTTCGCCCGAAGCAATGCGCCGCTCCACCTGTTCGGCGGGCAGGCAATCATATAAGGCATCATAAATCGGCCGCAGATAGGGATCGACCTTTTCCTTCATATCCCCGGGCAAGAAGCCAAGGCGTTCGCCCGCCTCGACCGCTGGGCGCGACAGGATCAGGCGTTGCACCGCGCCGGTAATCAGCATGGCAACCGCCTGCGCCACGGCCAGATAGGTTTTACCGGTCCCTGCAGGTCCAAGCGCGAAGATGATCTCGTCGCGGGCCAGCGCTTCCATATAGGGTATCTGTGTGGCCGAGCGCGGAACCAGTGTCTTCTTGCGCGTGCGGATCATGATCCCGGGCGCGTCGGTGGAATCCTTGCGGACAATGCCTTCCAGCGTAGGTTCCGCCGTCATGGCGATGATGGATTGCACAGCTTCGCTATCCATTTCCTGTCCGCGCGATATGCGGGAATAAATGTCGTTGAGAACGTCGCGTGTCCGGCCAATCGCGCCAGCCTCGCCTTCGATCTGGACGCGGTTGCCGCGTGCCGAGATATAGACGCCCAACCGGTTTTCAATTGTGACCAGGTTACGGTCAAATTCGCCAAAAACCGCGTTGATCAGATGCGGTTTGTCGAAGCTCATTTCCAGCCGGGACAGGTCACCGGCTTGCGCTTGGGCTTTTTTTGCCATTCAGGCAGCTGCTCTCATCGTTGGTTCACCTTTCAGGCTGAGTGGTCCAGAATCGGTCATCTCGACTGTAACGATATCGCCGATAGAAAGGTCGGGCGCAAGCACATGCACCGATTGCAGCCAAGGAGATTTTCCAATCAGCTGCCCAGCGAATTTACCGGGACGCTCCAGCAGAACATCGCAGACTTTTCCGACTGTCCGGATGTTGAACGCGGTCTGGTCAGCAACGATCTGCGCCTGCAACCGCTGAAGCCGCTCGTCCATGACATTCATGGAGATTTGGTCAGCCATATCGGCGGCAGGCGTGCCCGGCCGCGGGCTATATTTGAACGAATAGGCCTGCGCATGGCCGACCTCGCGCACAAGGCTTAACGTGTCTTCAAAATCGGGGTCGGTCTCGCCCGGGAAACCGACGATGAAATCTCCGGAAAAAGCGATGTCGGGCCGCACCGCGCGAACCCGGTCAAGGATTCGCAAATAGCTGTCGCGGCTGTGGCTTCGGTTCATGGCCTTCAATATGCGGTCCGAACCCGACTGCACGGGCAGATGGAGGAACGGCATCAGCTTTTCAACATCGCCATGCGCGGCAATCAGCCCCTCAGTCATGTCGTTGGGATGACTTGTCATATAGCGGATCCTGCGAAGGCCGGGGATCCTGTCGAATGCACGGATCAGGCCGTCGAGACCCTGCATCTTGCCCTTGTCGTCTTCGCCATCCCATGCGTTGACATTCTGCCCAAGCAAGGTGATCTCCTTGGCGCCTGCATCGACAATCGCCTTGGCCTCATCCAGCAGGTCGGTCCAGCCGCGCGAGATTTCGGCTCCGCGTGTGTAGGGCACGACGCAATAGGTGCAGAATTTGTCGCAGCCCTCCTGAACGGTCAGGAACGCCGACGGCGCCTGTTTGCGGCGCGCTGGAAGTTTGCCGAACTTGTCGAGGCCGGGCAGGTCCAGATCGACCACGCGTTCGCCGCGTCCGACCGCTGCCACCATTTCGGGCAGATTGTGATAGGCCTGCGGGCCAACGACGATGTCGACTTCGGGTGCCCTGCGGCTGATTTCGCCACCCTCGGCTTGCGCAACGCAGCCAGCGACGGCAATGACCGGGCTGGTCCCGTCCTTGCGGCGCAGGCGACCAATCTCCGAGTAAACCTTTTCGGCTGCCTTCTCGCGGATATGGCAGGTGTTCAGCACGACGAGGTCAGCATTGGCTTTCTCGTCGGCAGGGGTCATGCCCTGGCTTTCAAACATTTCGGCCATGCGTTCGCCATCATAGACGTTCATCTGGCAACCGTAATTTTTGATCGAATAGGTTTTGGGGGAATCCGTGCTCATAGCGCGCGTCTATACATAGCGTACGCTGTTGCCGCCACCCTCCATCGCAGCGCCGATCCGCGCCCGCACTTCAGCCGAAATCGCCTTGCGGTCGGGATAATGGACAGGGTCGAACGGTTCAAGAAAATGCAGCGTGGCCGTGATCGGTTTGAGATAGGACAAAAGCCGCCAGAAATTCTCCGTGACCTTTTCGTCACCCACCCATGCAACGCGCGGCGTATGGCGCCCGTAATTCAGGTAAACAGGCTGAACGAGCATGTTCTCGGGTGGTGGCACCAGCGCCGCGAACAGGGATGGCTTGAAGGGCAACAGGCCCGAGCCGTCGTGAGTCGTGCCTTCGGGAAAGATCGTGACGGGCTGATCGCCGGTCATGGCGGCGCGCAAATCATCCACCTGATTGCTGATGCTGGTGCGGCTCTCGCGATTGACGAAGATCGTGTTGTTGATCTTGCAGAGCCAGCCGATGAGCGGCCAACTCTCAATGCCGTCATTGGCAACAAAGGTGCAGCCTGTAACACCGGCCATAACGGGAATATCGATCCAGCTGTGGTGATTGGCGGCGTAGAAGACATTGGAGCGGACGCGCTTGCCTGTTGTTGCGGTCGCAATCCCGCTGGTCCAGCTTACCGACAGCAGGAAGAGGCGCGGCCATGGCGAGGGTTGCCGGAACAGACGCCAGACATTGTGCAGGACAATCCCAACGATCAGGCTGCTCGCAACAACCAGCAATCTCGCCAGGAAAACGAACTGTCCGACAACGAATGCTGCCGGATTGCGCCGCTCAATCCTTGCGGTCGATGGCGACGCCATACAGCTCCATGCGGTGGTCAACCAGGCGATAGCCAAGCCTTTCGGCGATAATCTTCTGAAGTGCCTCAAGCTCGGGGTCGACAAATTCCACCACTTTGCCCGTTTCGACATCGATCAGATGGTCATGATGCGCCTCTGGTGAGGCCTCATAGCGTGCGCGCCCATCGCCGAAATCGTGCCGGTCCAATATTCCAGCCTCTTCAAAAAGCCGAACCGTCCGGTAAACAGTCGCGATCGAAATTTTGGGATCGATGGCCGAAGAGCGGCGATACAATTCCTCGACATCCGGATGATCATTCGAGTCGGAAATGACGCGGGCAATGACGCGCCTCTGGTCGGTAATGCGCAGGCCGCGTTCGTTGCAAAGCGCCTCAATGTCGATTTTGCTGTCCATCCATCGAGACATTTAGTGGCACGGCGTGATTCGTCAAAGAAAAAGGCCGGGGGGAGCCCCGGCCTTGATTTCCAATTGTGGTCTGAAAAGCTTATTTCTCTTTTTTCCTGCGGCCTGACCCCGGAGCCCGTCCAAGGCCGATTGCCTTGGCCAGTTCACGGCGTTGCTCGGCATAAGCGGGCGCAACCATTGGGTAATCGGCAGGCAATCCCCACTTTGTGCGGTAATCGTCTGGTGTCATGCCATAATGCGTCATCAGGTGGCGCTTGAGCATCTTTAGCTTTTTGCCATCATCAAGACAGACAATGTAATCGCGTTTTACAGAATTTCGCACTGGAACCGCGGGCTCCAATGCCGTTTCTATTACGACTTCAGGTCCGGAAATTCCGGATAATGCGGCGTGTACATTGCTAATTAAAGTCGAAATATCGGATACGGCAACGCTATTGTTGCTCACATGAGCGGCGACAATATCTGCAGTCAACGTAATTAATAATTCAGAAACCTCGTTACTTTCTGGTGACATATGTGAAATCCTTGACCCGTTATTTTGTTTTGTAGAGCTTTCATCATATATCTGTCCGACATTACTTCGTCAATAAACACTCAAATTGTAACTTATTATTGTAAAACCAGGTTCATCGTAATCGCGTCGGGACTCATTCCTTCAGCATTCTTATAATAATTTTTACGGCGGCCAATGGGTATAAACCCTGAGTTTTCATAGAAATCATGGGCGTTATTACCATCGCGGACTTCGAGAAATATTTTCGTACGTCCTGCACTTCGTGCGCGACCGATTATATCCAATAGCAGCGCTTTACCGATATTTTGCCCCTGAAGTGCGCGAGAAACTCCGATCATTAGCAACTCTTCGTGGTCGAGAACCCAGCGGCTAATGGCAAAGCCGGCAACATCGTCCCCAAATTTGGCCAATAAAAGCCGACAATCAGGCAGAACAAGTGTCGAAAGACATTGGGCTGCTGTCCACGCTTCGCCAAATCTTCGGTCAAAGGCGTCATCCATGACCGACATCACCGCGGAAATATCGCCCGCGCAGCCTTCGACGACGCTGATCATGGACGGATGGCGGCCGGTTTTGCGTCCGGCGCGCGACCATAAATCGGCACTGGGGGTAGCGCCGCGCTCGCGGAAATCAGGTGCCATTGGCGCGCATCGGGCAATGTTTCAAACCAGATGCGATCCCCGCTCGGCGGATCAATATCACCTGCGACCACCCCGGCGGTAAGAAGTGTGTGAAGCTGTTCTGGCAACACCGATCTTGCTGGCGAAACAGACTGGCCGGAATTGTCAAAGGCTTCGAAGAAATATTCGCCATGGCCGCCAGTCATCACGACGTCGATTGGTCCGGATGCTTCACCCTGCGACTGCCCCATCGCAGCCACCAGCCCCAGGCAGCCATAGCCATGCACCTCAATGTGCCAGGCGAGACCCAAGGCCTTTGCAGCGGCCACGCCAACGCGGATTCCGGTAAAGCTGCCCGGCCCAGTATTGACCATGATTTTGTCCGCCTTGCCCTGTCCGGGTAAGGATTCGATCAGCGGCAGTAGCCGTTCGGCGTGGCCACGTCCGATGACTTCATGTTGCGCAGCAATAAGCCGGTTGCCGTCAAATAACGCGACGGAGCATGCCCGGGTCGCCGTATCAATGACCAATGTCCGCATAAATCAGACGACGTTGTTGAACCGGTCGAATGCCGGACGCGGGCTGCGTTCAAATATGCTGCTCTTGTCGCCATACCCCAGCGTGCAGATGAAATTCGACTGTACCGGGGTTCCGGCAAAAAATGCCGCATCCACTGCCGCGTTGTCGAAACCGGACATGGGCCCGGTATCGAGACCAAGCGCCCGCGCAGCGAGCATCAAATAGGCGCCTTGAAGGCTGCTGTTGCGAAACGCTGTCTTTTCGATCAGCGCATCATTACCCACAAACCAGCTGCGCGCATCGGTGTGCGGGAAAAGCTCGGGTAAATTTTCGTAAAACTCCAGATCCATCCCGATAATCGCTGTCACCGGCGCCTGAAGTATTTTCTCGCCATTGCTTGGCATCGTGCATGCCGCAAGCTTCTGCTTGGCAGCGTCGCTGGTGCACCAAATGATCCGCGCAGGAAGGCAATTGGCAGAGGTGGGACCAAATTTCATGACCTCCCAAACTGCCTCAAGCTGGCTTTGGGAAACGGGCGTATCCAGATAGCCATTATAGCTGCGTGCGGACCGGAACAGCTGGTCAAGCGCAGCGTCAGTTAAAGATGCAGTCATCATTATACTTTCGATTACGAATAATATTAGGCGGCGCGGACTTCAGTCACTTCTGGAACATAATGTTTCAGCAACTGCTCGATGCCGTTTTTCAATGTAGCGGATGATGATGGGCAGCCTGAACACGCACCCTGCATCTGCAAAAAGACCACGCCCTTTTGGAATCCACGATAAATGATGTCGCCGCCATCATTTGCGACGGCGGGTCGAACCCGCGTTTCGATCAACTCCTTGATCTGGTCCACAATGTCGGCATCGTCCGGATCATCCAGTGGATAATCTGCGTCACCCGAAGGCACCGAGAAGCCAGCTGCCGCCGGTTTGAACAACGGCATGTTGGCACTGAAATGATCAAGCAATACGCCAAGCACATCCGGCTTCAGGTTTGCCCATTCGACGCCAGGCGCGGCCGTGACTGAAATGAACGAATGGCCGAAGAACACACCTGTCACATCACCTAGGGTAAATAAGGCCTCAGCCAGCGGTGATGCTTCCGCTTCCTCCGGGCTGGCAAAATCGCGCGTTCCGCTGTCCATGACCACGCGGCCAGGCAGGAATTTTATGGTGGCAGGGTTCGGAGTGAGTTCGGTTTCTATCAGCATAGCTCGCATGTGGTGCCGTGGCGGGCAAAGTGCAAGCCAGAATGTCTTGACAGCAGGCAAGCCCAGGTTGACGTAACAGACTAAAGGGAGAGCAAAAATGATTGGTCAAACAAACAAGACAGCGTGGATCACAGGTGCTTCGTCGGGAATTGGCGAGGCGCTGGCCAAATCATTCGTGGCTGCAGGCGGCTTTGCCATATTGTCTGGCCGCAATGTCGCTGAACTACAACGCGTTGCCAGCGAAACCGGTGCCGCTGACCGTTGCCTGATTTTGCCTTTTGATACGGTTGGTTATGATGGTCTTTCTGACCATGTTGCGAAGGCCATTGCCTTTCAAGGCGGAGTTGACGTGTTGGTCAATAATGCCGGAATTTCGCAACGCTCACCCGCTGTCGATACCGATTTTTCTGTCTACCAGCGGATAGTGGATGTCGACTTGCTCGCGCCAATTGCGCTCACCCAATCCTTGCTTTCGCATATGGTTGCGCGTGGCAGTGGCCAGATTGTCATGATCTCGAGCGTGGCCGGTAAGGCAGGCATACCGATGCGGACGGCTTATTGCGCTGCGAAACACGGGCTGATTGGATATGCCGACGCCTTGCGCAGTGAAGTCGCAGGGCAGGGGGTCAAGGTCCTTGTCGTTGCGCCGGGCTCGGTCAAAACCAACGTATCGCGCAATGCGCTCAACGCCGATGGCTCGGTGCGTGGGATCAGCGACGCGGCGATCGACAATGGCATTGACCCGGACAAGGTCGCCAGTCTCATCTGGGAAGCCGTGGAAAGTGGCAAACGCGAAATCGTGATAGCCGAGGGCATGGAGGCCAATATTCCTGTGTTGCGTGCGCAGGATCCGGAAAAGCTGTTCGACATGGTCGAAGCCATGGTGGCCGATGGTTACGCCAAGAAGATCTCAGCGCAATAGATTGCGCGTGTTGCGCGTTGGCTAAACCCGGCCAGCCCGCAACGCCGCGCCCGCCGCGAAGGGCGATAGGGCTGTAATCGCCAGGGACGTCGCCGCCAGCAGTTGCATGGCATTGCCCGGATCTTCGGATAAAGTGCCAGCGCCAAAGATGAGCAGCGGGATAGTGATGGGAACCAGCAGCAGGCCACCAAGTGCGCTTGCGCCGCTCAGCCCCGCCGTCAGCGCCGCGATCATCACGGAAAGTCCCGACAAAGCAGGCAAGGCCAAAGCCAGGCCAACCAAAAGTATCCCCAATTGCGCCTCGGGCAATCCGATCAGCGCTGAGCCAATGACGGAGGCCAAAAGCAGCGGGAGGGCAAAGGCAAAGATCTGTCCGATAATTTTGGCGGTCGCGACCAGCTCGTCCGACCAACCGCGAAGCGCCAGCTGGTCCAGCATACCTGACTGGCGGTCAGGCAATATAAGCCTTTCAATCGGCAGAAGCGTCGCCAGCAACGCAGCGATCCACAAGATACCGCCGCCTGTGCGCGCAAGCAACGCCTTGTCCGGGCCAGTCACAAAGGGAAAGAGCGTGGCCACAGCCAGATAGAAAACAACCGGAAGCCACAAGCCGCCGCCGGTCCACGCCAGGCGTACCTCGCGGGCCACAAGTGCCGCAAAGGCTCTCATGCAACGACGCCCTTTTGGTCGAGCACCAAGCTATGCGCCACGTTGATAGAGGGGGGCTGATGCGCAGCAACCAGAACGATTCCGCCGGACGCAGCACGGGAGGTAATCGCATGATCGAGCCGCGCACAACTGGCGCTATCCAGGCCATTATAGGGCTCGTCGAGTAACCAGATATCCGCCCTTGAAGCCAGTACGCGCGAGATGCTTGCGCGCTTGCGCTGCCCGGTAGACAGAAAGCGGACTGGAATGTCGGCGAGGCTTTGCAGATCCATATCGGCGAGAGCAGAACCACATTCTTCTGCCGTCGCGCCGTCCATGTCGGCCCAGAAGCGAAGCGCCTTTTCGACGGTCAAATTGGCATCCAGTGCGAGATTTTCGTCGGCCATCGCGATGCGGCCTTCAGCGTTGACCATGCCGGATGTTATGGACAACAAGCCCGCGATAAGGCGCAGCAGGGTCGATTTGCCGCATCCATTGGCGCCTCTGATCCATATGATATCCCCGGCGCGCGCCATGAGCGTAAGATCGCGCAACACAAGCCGATTGCCGCGAATGACCGAGACATTTTCAATGCTGAGAGACGGCAAGGATGCTTGACGTGAAGACATAGGGCGACTTAGGCAACATTTCATTCAATTGCAAAAGCAGGATTAACCCATGGACGTTTCAAAACTCGATGACGCGGCACGCGCTGCGGTTATGGCTGATCTGCCGGAATGGACCTATGACGTGGAAGCCAGGGGTATTCGCCGGAATTTGCGCTTTGCCGATTTCGCCGAGGCATTCGGTTTCATGACGCGTGTGGCCATCCTCGCCGAAAAAGCCGACCATCATCCCGAATGGTTTAACGTGTACAACCGTGTCGAGATTTTGCTCACGACGCATGACGCCGGCGGCCTTTCGCAACGTGACGTTGATCTGGCGATCGCCATCGATGCTATTATGGCTTAGTCTGCACGACGTCGCCAAGGCCGCCCAATAATCCCAATTGTTTCCGCAACCGGTTTGGAAACCATCGCGCAGCAAAGGCCAGCTGCTTTGCCATCTTGTTGACAGGCGTATGGACCTTGTTGCCGTGGATGGCTTCCCATGCGGCGGGACCAATGATGGATACGGGGCTGACCTCAACGCCAGCAGATTGCAGCTTTTCCTTGCCAGTCATGTTGCTCCCGGAATCGATGCCGCTGATGATGTTGGTGTCGATAAAGCCAGGCATCAGGCTGCGCGATTTGATCCCCAGCGACCGCCATTCAATATCATGCGCTTCGGCAAGGGCGCGCACGGCGAATTTCGTCGCGCTATAAACGCTTAAGCCGGCCGAACCATAGATACCGGCGGCCGAACTGGTATACAGAACACACGCGTCTGGCGTATTCTTGAGCAAATCGAAACAGGCACGTGTTCCGCTGATGACGCCTGTCAGGTTGATGGCAATCATCCGATCAATGTCTTCGTCGGTCATATCCTGAATGGGTCCGCCCGACCCTATGCCGGCATTGTTGAACAACACCGTCATATGGCCGTTGGTATGCTTTGCAAAGTCGGCAACGACGGATTTCCACTGCGCCCGGTCGGCCACGTCGAGCCGATGTTGCGACCATTGGCCAGGCGGCAGCATTGCGGCTGTTTCGCTAAGCCCCTTCTCATCAATGTCCGCAAGGCCGATAAACCATCCCGCATCGGCAAAGTAACGCGCAACTTCGCGGCCAAGACCCGATGCGGCACCTGTGATAAATATGCTTTTCTGTGTTTCTGACATGATGAGGCCTCCCCTTATTCACATGGCTGTCAGCCACATCAATTTATCGAATACGTCAACTGATT
>JANMJX010000243.1:0-2255 GCA_031371575.1 Sphingomonadales bacterium | reverse complement strand
TTGCATTTACCTTTGTTGACACGCATGTTCGGGCAGCGCCGCAGCTGGCTGTTTTTTGTCCAGGCGTTGCTGTTCGTGTCGATCTGGCAGTTGGGAGCAAGCAATCCGCAGCCTGGGGATATGGGTTTATTTGCCGTCTGGGCGTTGATTACCGCGTTTTTGTCAGCAACGCAGGATATCGTCATTGATGCCTATCGCATCGAAATTTTGGATGATGAGGAATTTGCCCACGGAACCGCTACCAACCAGTTCGGATATAGAACCGGCAATCTGATTGCCGGTGCTGGAACAATCTATTTCGCCTCGCAGGAAGGTCTGGGTCTTGGCTGGTCGACAGCTTATGGCTTGACCGCCTTTTGCATCATTCCGGCCATTATAGGCGCTTTATGGGCGGGTCCGGGCAAATTTGTCGATCGCTTCGCTAATGTTGAAGCTATGAAGCCAAAGCAGTGGCTTACCGAAGCTGTGGTCAATCCATTTCGTGAATTTCTAACGAGGCATGGCGCATTTCTGATCCTTGGTTTCGTTCTCGTGTACAAAGTGGGCGACGCCATGGGGCAGGCGATGCTGAGCCCGATGATCGTTGATCTGGGCTTTTCGGATCTCGATTATATTTCGGCCAATAAATTATGGGGCTTTGGCGCATTGATCGTGGGATCGGCTTTGGGCGCCCCATTCATCCTTTGGCTTGGCATGGGCCGCGCATTGCTCATCTCAGGGCTGCTCATGATGTTTTCCAATGTCATGTTCATGATATTGGCGGCCACTGGAAATGATTATTGGATGATGGTTGCTGCAATTTGCACCGAAAATCTCACCAGCGGTATCGGACTGACGGTCTTTGCGACCTATTTGTCCGGTCTTTCGAGTATCGCTTACACCGCAACGCAATTTGCGCTTTTGTCCTCATTTGCCGGAGTTGGCCGAACATTTATGGCGGGCCCTGCAGGCATCATCGCAGAAAATGTGGGCTGGGTCGGTTTTTGGGGTTTCACCGTTGTCGCCGCCATTCCGGGCATGGTCCTGCTTTGGCTTTTATGGAGCAAGGGGTACGTTGTGCAAAGCATTCATCAGGTTGAAGCAGTCGACGAACGGGCGTTGAAAGAGCCAGTTGGTCCGGTACGCATATTTGGCTTTGTTCTGGTGGTCATAGGGCTGATCGGACTATTGCTTTCGCAGCCGCTTGAATTCGCAACAAACCTTACCCTGACGTTCGCAGCTGTTTTGCTCGCCGGCGCGCTTCTGGCTTGGAAAGGCCAGCCCAAAAGAGCGTCGCAGTCTTGAATTCAGTCTGGTACCTCATCGTTCAGGCGAAGGACTTCGCCAGCCAGGTAAAGCGAGCCGCAGATTAGCGCATTGACTGGTCGTTTGCGTGACGCCAGTTGTTCTATCGCTGAGGTTACATCGCTAGCTGTCACTGCGTCATCAATATTTAGCTGGATACGCGCCAGTTGACATAGTTCTTCGGGGTCATGGTGCTCATGGCCTGATATTGGCACTGCGATAATTGACGCGATCTTGTCCGCAAACGGCTTAAGAAACCCCAGCGCGTCCTTGTTCTTCAACATGCCGACAATGACATGTACAGGCGTACCATCATGAAGCGTCCGGGCGATAGCGGCACCAGCGTCAGGATTATGTCCCCCATCCAGCCATGTGCTTGATCCATCTAGAAGTCTGGCCGTTAAGGGTCCTTCTGCAAGTTTCTGCATACGTGCTGGCCAGCGCGTCCACTCCATGGCAGCAGACATGGCAGCCTCAGGGACGTACACAGCGTTCTGGTGTCGCAACATGGCAACGGCGAGGGCCGCATTGTCCGCCTGATGTGCCCCCGTCATGCGGGGCAGGGGCAGATCAAGCCTTCCTGTCTCGTCGCGATAATGCAACCGGTCGCCATATATAGCAGCATCCCAGATTTCGCCCCGTGCATGCAATATCGCCCCATGTACCGATGCCTGTTTGGCTACAGTGTTGGCCATCGAAGCTGCATATTTCTGCGTGACGAGGGGAACGCCCGGCTTGGCGATGCCAGCCTTTTCAAAAGCGATACGGTCCAGCGGGGGCATGTCCGGCACACCCTCTTCTGCTGCCAAGAGAAAAGCCTCATGATCAAGCCCGAGCGACGCAATTCCGCAAGCTACCGGATGCGTGATAATGTTGGTTGCATCCAACCTGCCGCCGAGGCCAACTTCGATGATGCAGGCGTCAGCAGGCGTTCGCGCAAATGCGCAAAAGGCAACGGCGGTTGTGACTTC
>JANMJX010000162.1:0-4789 GCA_031371575.1 Sphingomonadales bacterium | reverse complement strand
ATAAGGGCGAAAGTCTGGACAGTGTGGCTATCCTGGTACGCGCTCAGCACCAGACCCGAGAGTTTGAAGATCGTTTCATACAAATTGGCGTTAACTATCGGATAGTAGGTGGTTTCCGCTTTTACGAACGTGCGGAAATACGCGACGCGATCGCCTATCTGCGTATCGTAAATCAGCCAGCGGACGACCTCGCGTTCGAACGCATTGTCAACGTGCCCAAGCGCGGCATTGGTGATAAGGCGGTGGAGAAAATTCATATAGTGGCACGCGCGGAGCGTGCACCGCTGTCCGTCGCTGCGGCGCGGCTTGTGGGAACCGATGAACTCACGGGCAAGGCACGAAAATCACTGGCCGACCTCGTCCTCGACATTGCCCGTTGGCGCGAAGAGGCCGCGAACATGACGCCGGCAAATCTGACCCGACTGATCATGGATGAAAGTGGCTACACGGCCGTCTTGCAAGCCGAGCGCAGCACTGAAGCATCAAGCCGGCTCGAAAACCTCAGCGAACTTGCTCGCGCCATGGAAGAATATGAGACCCTTGGTGAGTTTCTGGAGCATGTGAGTCTGGTCATGGACAATGACCGCGGCGACAGCGGCGCAAGCGTAACGATCATGACAATCCACGCCGCCAAGGGCTTGGAATATGACAATGTCTTTTTGGTCGGCTGGGAAGAAGGTATATTCCCGTCACAACGCGCGCTCGACGAAGGTGGCCTTGCCTCATTGGAGGAAGAACGCCGCTTGGCTTATGTCGCGATTACCCGAGCGAAACGCCGATGCACAATCATTCACGCGGCAAACCGCCGGATATACGGCCAGTGGACAAGCAGTATTCCGAGCCGTTTCATTGAAGAACTGCCGCTCGACCATGTTGAGGCGGAGCAGACGATGACGGGCGGTGCGTCCTTGTGGCGCGCAAACTGGAGCGAGCAGACCGATCCCTTTGCCCATTTGGCTGCGGCAAACCAAGGCCGCAGTAATGCGCGCGGACCCGGATGGCAAAGGGCGGCAACCTCAGGCGGTTTTAACGCGCGACCTCAACGCATCCCGGAAAATACCAGGAGCGCGGTAAGCTTAGGCAATGCCGGGCGAAGCGACCTGAGTATCGGCTTGCGGGTATTTCACGAAAAATTCGGCTATGGCGCAATTGCCTTGATTGAAGGTAACAAGCTCGAGATAGATTTCGAAGTGGCGGGTCGCAAAAGGGTTATGGACAGCTTTGTAAGCATCGGGTGATGCGTTTTTGACGGCAAGCGGCGCAAATATTATTTCACGGAACGTCCGACTACATGGATGGTTTCCTCTGCAGTTAAAACGCATTGGAGACTGAATATGCCCATGATCGAAACCCGCGACGGCGCGTCGCTCTATGTTAAGGATTGGGGCAGAGGCAACCCGGTAATTCTCATCCACGGCTGGCCACTCACGTCCGACAGTTGGGACCCGGTGGCTGAAGCTCTTGTGAATGCCGGACACCGCGTAATATCCTATGACCGGCGCGGTTTCGGACGGTCTGAGCAGACCTGGGATGGTTATGACTATGACTCCCTGACTGATGATCTGGCAGATGTCATGAAGGCCACAAATGCCACTGAAAATGTAACGCTGATCGGCTTTTCCATGGGCGGCGGTGAAGTCGCCCGCTATATGTCGCGCTATGATGGCGCTGGGGTGGTGCGTGCTGTGCTTGTGGCCTCTGTTGTGCCATATCTCTTGCAAGCCGATGACAATCCGGACGGCGTTCCGCTCGAGACATTCGAACAAATGACTCAGGAAATGCTGACCGATCGTCCCGCATTTATGCGTACATTCCTGCATGACTTTTTCGGCATCGGCTTACTGAGCCGACCGGTAAGCAGCGCCACGCTGGACTGGGCATGGAATATGTCAATGCAGGCGGGGCTGCGCCCTACACTGAAGGCTGCGGAGGCTTTTTCAACGACCGATTTCCGCCCAGATTTGCCTGCGTTTAATGTACCCACATTGATCATTCATGGTACGGCGGACAAAACGGTACCGATTGATCCTACTGCACGGATGGCTGCGTCATTGATCAGCGACGTTCAGTTGTTGGAATATGCAGGATCGCCTCATGGCCTTTTCGAAACCGATCGGGACAGGTTGATCGAAGATCTAATGTCATTTCTCAACGGTCAAGAGCCGCGATCACAAGATCCCGAAAACTTCGTCATAAATCCCGCGTTGCCGATGGGGGGATATTGATAACGTGATGAGTTGAACGCCCCACACCTGTACAACACGTTCTGCAATGCGCCGCGGTTCGACGGTACTAGCGCCAGTCTATCTGGGCTGGTCAATATAAGACTTTTGCGGTTATGGTGCGGAAATGGGTGTGGGGAATTCAACGATTATCAGCGACGCCAGAGCGGCGCTGCAGCGACGTGACGCAGTAAATGCACGGCGACTGTTGGCAGAACTGCCAGAGAGCCAAATCCCATGGCTTTTGCTTGCACAGGCATGCAGTCTTGCGGGTGATAAGGCGGCAGAAGAATCGGCATTGCGCCGACAACTCGATATTGAACCGCGCAACCTGCCTGCGCTCATTCTTTTTGGCGAATTGAAAGCGCGTGCCGGTGATGATCGCGCGGCAGTCTCTTTCTTTCAAGCGGCGCTTAATCAAGCCGATGCCACCTCAGATGTGCCGTCCGCGCTTGCTCCAATGCTGAACCGTGCCAGAGAATTTGTAAGTCAGGTGCAGGCTAAATTTGAACAGCATCTCTCCGACAGCATCAAAGACGCAGGCCTCTCGCGCGATGGTAGAGTAGGCGTTGCAATCGACCTGCTTCTCGGGCGGAAAAAGTTATATCTTCAGGAGCCTTCAAGCTTTTATTTTCCAGGACTGCCACAACGACAATTTTACGAGCGCAACGAATTTCCCTGGGTTCGAGACATCGAAGATGCCGTACCCGCTATGGTGGAGGAATTGCTCGCAGTGTTAGCCGACGGAAACGACTTTGCGCCTTACGTCGAGGCCACAGCTGACCGACCACATGCAGCCAACCCGTTGATCAATGACCCCAGCTGGGGCGCCTTTTATTTTTGGCGCAACGGCGACATCGTGCCGGAAAATGCAGCGCGCTGTCCCGTTACGATGAAGATGCTCGAAATTGCGCCAATGCCCCGTATAGATCAGCGATCACCGATTGCCTTATGGTCGCTGCTTAAGCCCGGAACGCATATTCAGCCGCATCATGGTTTGCTGAACACCCGCTTGATTTGCCACATCCCACTGATCGTTCCACCGGATTGCGCCCTGCGCGTCGGGAACGAAACGCGCCCTTGGCGAGCGGGAGAAGCATTGATTTTCGATGACAGCTTCGAGCATGAAGCCTGGAACCGAAGCCGCGATACACGAGTCATTTTGCTGTTCGAAATCTGGCGTCCGGAAATATCATTGGAAGAGCGCCACGCGTTGACCACGATATTTGAAACCATAAACGATTATCATGGTGTGCCGGAGGATACCGGTTGAGCCACTAAGGTGGGAACCCAATTTTTGTTCTGCAAAAACCGATGCCCATCCATTGCACTTGTGGTCGCAAGCCGATAGGCGACAACGCATGTCCGACATTCCTGCCGAAATTCATCCGCTTAAGATAGCCGACTTCCGCTTTTACTGGATGGCGCGGTTCATGGCGGTGCTGGCAACGATGGGTATGGTCGTCGTTATTGGCTATCAGGCCTATGATATCGCACGCAGCGATTACGGCATGTCCATTCGCGAGGCGTCCTTGCAGCTCGGCCTGCTTGGCCTTGTGCAGTTCGTACCACTTGCGCTGCTAACCCCCGTGGCGGGCTGGGCGGCGGACCGGTGGGAGCGAAGAACCGTTGCAAGGCTTGCCAACAGCATCGACATGCTGGTCGCCTTGGCCTTGGGTTGGTTCACTTACGCCGATGCCCTAACTTTGCCTTTGCTGTTTTTCTTTGCCGCCTTGCATGGCGTGGCACGGGTTTTTGTCGGCCCATCCATGTCGGCGATTGCCCCCAATATTGTGCCACCGGCGTCCCTTCCCCGTGCGATCGCGCTGAGTTCAATCGCATGGCAGATTGGCTCAGTCATTGGCCCCGCGGCAGGTGGGCTCATGTTTGCTGCTAGCCCGTCATTGCCTTATTGGGTGTCGTCTGGACTGATGCTTATGGCCACTATCAGCCTAAGCTGTGTGCGGCCTGTCTATCCACCACCGATGGAAAAGAAAATTCATCCCATACGCCAGATGATTGACGGACTTCGCTACACATGGTCAGAACGCTTTCTTCTTGGCGCTATCACGCTTGACCTGTTCGCCGTGCTTCTGGCCGGCGCAACCGCCATGCTTCCGGTCTACGCACGCGATATACTGATGGTCGGTCCCGATGGACTGGGGCAACTGCGTGCGGCCCCCGCCATAGGCGCGTCGGTCGTCGCGTTGATGCTCGCGTTCCGGCCGTTGCGCCATAATGTGGGGGCAAAAATGCTCTGGGCAGTCGTGGTGTTCGGTCTGGCCACCATAGGCTTTGGCCTCAGCCACGAGATTGGAAGCCGCGTTTTTGGCGATGCGCGGATTGAATTACTCGACATGGGCGCTGGTATGGCGGTGGCGTTGGGTATGCTGGTGATACTCGGCGCATCGGACATGCTTTCAGTCTATGTCCGCTCATCGCTGGTTCAATTGAACACGCCAGACGAGATGCGCGGTCGGGTAAGCTCGGTCTCCGGTCTTGCCATTTCCGCGTCCAACGAGCTGGGTGAACTGCAGTCTGGCTTGGCCGCCGCGGCCCTTGGCCCA
>JANMJX010000221.1:0-3788 GCA_031371575.1 Sphingomonadales bacterium | reverse complement strand
AACAACCACTGGAATGCACCAATATGCGCTTATTCTTCGACCCTCGCCAACTTGCCCATGCACCGACGCAGGAACTGCACAATGGTGCCTTTGTCCCCTATGCCGAAACACCCGCCCGCGCCGAGGCCTTCTGCGCCGGTGCGGGCGCCGTGGAAGCACCGGCAGACCATGGCGAAGCGCCCATATTATCCGTCCACAATGCCGATTACGTCGCGTTTCTCAAAACCGCCCATGCACGCTGGGTCGCGGCGGGCAGACCGGGCGATGTCATGGGCTATGTCTGGCCAGTCGTTGGCCGCAGGGCGCTGGACCTGACGCGCATTGATGCGCTTGCCGGACGGTACAGTATGGACAGCTCCACCCCGCTGACCGCTGACAGCTGGACCTCTGCTTATTGGAGCACACAAAGTGCCTTGTCCGCGCTTGACGCCGTGATGGCGGGGGACACAGTTGCGGTTGGGCTTTGCCGTCCGCCGGGCCACCATGCCGGGGCAGATTATCTCGGCGGCTATTGCTTCATCAACCAGGCTGCGGTGGCGGCGCAGGCCGCACGCGATTCAGGCGTAGAGCGCGTGGCGATCCTCGACATCGACTATCATCATGGCAACGGAACGCAGGATATTTTCTGGGAGCGGGGCGATGTGTTTTACGCATCAGTCCATGCCGACCCGGCCACCGACTTTCCCTTTTACTGGGGCCATGCGGACGAGACGGGAGAAGGCGAGGGGGCGGGCGCAACGCTCAACCTGCCATTGCCTCAAGGTACCAACATTGCAGCCTTCCGCGCTGCGCAAGCAACTGCACTGGCGGCCATTGCCAAATTTGCGCCAGGGCTTCTGATCGTCAGCTTTGGCGCTGATACTTTCGCCGGTGACCCAATTTCAAACTTCGCGCTTCAGACCGGGGATTATGCCGTGCTGGCAGGAGATATCGCTACAGCCCGATTGCCAACGGTTGTGCTCACCGAGGGCGGATATGCCGTTGATGCGTTGGGCGACAATTTGGCCAGTTTCCTAAGCGGGTTTTAATTGGGGATTAGAAACCGCACATTGTTCTGGTAGTAAGAAGCGATGGCTTGGCCTTTCGCATCAAGTGCCGGGGAAAATCGGGCCCGTCTCATGACCGATTTGCATACCGCATCATCGAATGATTTAAGCCGTGTCGTTGCCTGAATATGGCAGGCCGTCGGCACCCCGTCGGCGCCAATACTTAAACGAAAACTGACCAATGCGGGCTGGCCGGCGACCAGCATTTGAAGCGGGTAATCGGAAGCAACAATCCATTCGCCCGGCGACTTTAATGGCTTTACAGGTCGAAGGAGGTTCTTGTGCTTTTCAACGTCGACGCCCCAGGTTGTTAGCAGATCATCAATGCATGTATTGAGGGCCGCGAGCGGTGCACGCATTGACCCGGTTTGAAGGACCACGGGCGTCCTTAGCGGCTTTCCAATGCGAAGATATTTTGTGGCGCTTTGGCGCTCTTCGCTGATTGGTTGAACAAGAACTGCCTCGGATTGGTCCCGATTTGCGTAGGCGGCTGTTTCTGCTGCCGTTCGACCGGCAATTCGGGCTGCGCTTGCAAATACCAACGCTGGCTGCTTGCCGAGGAAGCCATTGAGAAACAACAATTGCTGTTCCGCTTCGACTGGTCCGAATTGCACGTCGGCATCGCCTTTTTCGATGCTGGTTCTCATGGGCTTGCCGGAAATTGACATGCGAAAATATTCGCTCGGCCCATACCGGTCCATGAACAAAAGCACCGATTGTTCGCCCTCACCGAACTGACGCGCAAGGCGGCACTGGTCTTCGGCATAATTCACCTGCCAGGTTGACGAAGGCTTCAGCACCAGCGGTTCGGGCGTGGCAGCTGCGCTGGGGGATGGGAATGCGACGGCTGCGGCGGTTAGCCATATCATGACAGTTTTGAACATAGGCCTAAAGTTAGACTGGACCACGCCCAAATCGCAAGCAAAAAGGGCGACCATTTCTGGCCGCCCTCCATATTTTTGCAAATCATTGCAATCGTTTACAGCTTGCTGACGAGCTCAGGCACCACTGTAAACAGGTCACCGACAAGGCCGATATCCGCCACCTGGAATATAGGTGCGTCTTCGTCTTTGTTGATGGCCACGATGATCTTGGAATCCTTCATACCGGCCAAATGCTGAATCGCACCGGAGATGCCGACTGCGAAATAGACTTCAGGCGCGACAATCTTGCCGGTCTGGCCGACCTGATAATCATTGGGGACAAAGCCTGCGTCGACCGCAGCGCGGCTTGCGCCAACGCCGGCACCAAGCTTGTCAGCCAGTGGCAAAATCGTCGCTGCGAAGGTGTCTGCGTCCTTGAGGGCACGTCCGCCCGATACGATGATCTTGGCCGAGGTCAATTCAGGACGTTCCTGCTTGGCGATCTCGGCCGAGACGAATGTCGACGTACCTGAATCGCCGCCGCCAGTGACCGCTTCGATGGTAGCCGAACCGCCGCTGGCCTCTGCCTTGGCAAAGGCAGTGCCGCGCACGGTGATCACCTTCTTTGCGTCGGACGATTGTACAGTCGCAATGGCGTTGCCGGCATAGATGGGACGCGTGAATGTGTCAGCGCTTTCCACCGAGAGAATGTCCGATATCTGCATCACATCGAGCAATGCCGCAACGCGCGGCGCGATATTCTTGCCGTTCGATGTGGCGGGCGCGAGAAACGCATCATGCGTTGCCATGAGCGACACGATCATTGGCGCGACATTCTCGGCCAGTTGTTGTGCATAAGCAGCGTCATCGGCGACATGCACCGTGCTGACACCAGCGATTTTTGCGGCCTGTTCAGCCACCCCGCCGCAACCTGATCCGGCAACGATGATGTGCACTTCGCCAAGCTGTGACGCAGCGGTGACGACGGCCAATGTTGCATCCTTCAATGATGCATTGTCATGTTCGGCATAAACAAGGGTCTTCATGCTGCCACTCCCAGTTCCTTGAGCTTTGCGACCAGCGCATCGACGTCGGCAACCTTGATCCCGGCGCTACGCACGGGTGGCTCAGTAACCTTCAACGTGGTCAGGCGCGGGCTTACATCCACGCCATAATCGGCTGGCGTCTTTTGCGCGAGTGGCTTCGACTTTGCCTTCATGATGTTGGGCAGCGAGGCATAACGTGGCTCGTTCAACCGCAAGTCGGTGGTGATGATGGCTGGCATCTTCAGCGACAATGTCTGCAAACCGCCATCGACTTCACGCGCGACATGCACGTCGTCACCCACGACATTTACCGTGTTGGCAAAGGTGGCCTGAGGCCGACCAGTCAACGCAGCGAGCATCTGGCCGGTCTGGTTGCTGTCATCGTCAATGGCCTGCTTGCCAAGAATGACCAGGCCGGGCTGCTCTTCCTCAACGATCTTTGCAAGAATTTTCGCAACCGCCAGTGGCTCGACATTTTCAGCCACCACAAGGATCGCGCGGTCCGCACCCATGGCGAGCGCGGTACGCAGTGTTTCCTGCGCCTTGTCTGGGCCAATCGATACCGCGATCACTTCGGTTGCCGCACCTTTTTCGCGCAGGCGCAACGCCTCTTCGACCGCGATTTCGTCAAACGGGTTCATGCTCATTTTGACGTTGGCAAGGTCCACGCCCGAGCCATCGGGCTTTACCCGTGGTTTTACGTTATAATCGATGACCCGCTTAACGGGGACGATGATCTTCATGTGCTCATCCTTCCATACCGACTCGCTGGACAGGTGGATGCCCGCCCAATCTGGTGCGCCTATGCTTGACGTTTACGTGAACGTCAAGTG
>JANMJX010000157.1:0-2009 GCA_031371575.1 Sphingomonadales bacterium | reverse complement strand
CCGCCTTTGGTCAGTTCCAGAATTTGCGCTGCTGCATCATCAGCCAAGGCATCCACAACATCTGTGGCGCCAAGCTTCAACGCCATCGCGCGTTTTTCGGGGATTGGGTCAGCCGCGATAATGCGTCCGGCGCCGGCAATCTTGGCGGCGTTGATCGTGGCAAGGCCAACCCCGCCACAGCCAATGACAGCGACAGTTTCGCCAGGTGTCACTTTGCAGGCATTGAAAATGGTGCCAGCGCCCGTCGTCACTGCGCAGCCGATAACCGACGCTTGCGGTAATGGCATGTCGGGGTGGATCGCGACGCAGGCATGTTCATGCACCAGCATCATTTCGGCATAAGCCGACAGATTGAGCATCTGGTTGACGATGCTGCCGTCTGGGCGCGAAAGGCGCGGTGCTTCGCCAGGCTTACGCCGGGTTTCGCCGCCAAGGCACTAGGACATCCGTCAGGTCTCGCAATATTCGCAATGTCCGCAAAACGCAGACAGGCATGTGACAACTGCGTCGCCAACCTTCACGGTGCGCACTTCGCTGCCCACCGCCTCGACTATGCCCGCCGCTTCATGTCCGGGTATCGCCGGCAAAGGATGCGGATATGTACCCTCCATGAAATGCAGGTCGCTGTGGCACAATCCACAGGCCGCAGTGCGGATCAGCACTTCATGCGGCCCGGGGTTGGCAATGTTGATCTGCTCAATCTGAAGCGGTTTGCCCGCTTCGATCAGGACAGCAGCCTTCACCGTGTTGCCCCCATATCGCCACTGGACATGCCTTCTTTGCCCCGGCCTCCGTGCTTGCCAAGCTCCATACGGGCAATGGCGCGTGCGTGTACTTCATCAGGACCATCGGCCAGACGCAGGGTGCGCTGATGCGCCCATGCCGACGCAAGACCGAAATCGTCTGACACGCCGCCGCCGCCATGCGCCTGAATGGCGTTGTCGATGATGCTCAGCGCCATATTCGGTGCCTGCACCTTGATCATGGCAATTTCTGCGGCCGCGGCCTTGTTGCCGACCTTGTCCATCATATCCGCTGCCTTCAGGCAAAGCAGACGAGTCATTTCAATGTCGATACGCGCGCGTGCGATGCGCTCTTCCCACACGCTGTGTTCGGCAACGGTCTTGCCAAAGGCAACGCGCGTTTGAAGTCGCTTGCACATTTTCTCCAGCGCTTCTTCAGCAGTGCCGATGGTGCGCATGCAATGATGGATCCGGCCTGGTCCCAGACGGCCTTGCGCGATCTCGAAGCCGCGACCTTCGCCAAGCAGCATGTTGGATGCCGGAATGCGCACATCTTTCAGCTCGATTTCCATGTGACCGTGCGGCGCGTCATCATAGCCGAAAACGGGCAAATGGCGCAGGATGTTCACGCCGGGGGCGTCGAGTTCCATCAGCACCATTGACTGCTGTGCGTGACGCTTGGCTTCGAAGTCGGTCTTGCCCATGACAATCGCGATTTTGCAGCGCGGGTCACCCGCACCGGATGACCACCATTTCACGCCATTGAGGACATATTCGTCGCCCTCGCGGCGGATCGAGGTTTCAATGTTGGTCGCGTCGGATGATGCCACGGCTGGCTCAGTCATCAAGAACGCCGAACGGATTTCGCCGTTCATCAGCGGAATCATCCATTTTTCTTTTTGCTCGGCGGTACCGTAGCGCAGGAACACTTCCATATTGCCGGTGTCTGGTGCGGAGCAGTTATAGACCTCCGATGCCAGGCCGATGCGGCCCATTTCTTCGGCGCAAAGGGCATATTCCATGTTGGTGAGGCCAGGGCCATCAAATGAAACGCTGTCGTCAACATGCACGCGTCCCGAGGTTGGCGGCATGAACAGGTTCCAAAGGCCAGCGGCTTTGGCCCGTGCCTTTTCCTCTTCCACAACCTGAAGCACCTTCCAACGGTCGCCTGTGGCCTGTTCAGCGTAATAATCGGCGACGCGCGGACGCAAGAAGCGTTCATTGTGATCGCGGATTCGGTCCCGCCAGTAAGTTTGCTTGTCGGTG
>JANMJX010000202.1:0-2730 GCA_031371575.1 Sphingomonadales bacterium | reverse complement strand
CAGGCAGGCCAGCCACAACAACCCCGCGCAGCATCGCGGCATGAATGGCGTGGTTGCTGTGCACTGCCTCGCTTCCACCGCGCAGCATGACGGCATTGCCCGACCGAAGGCCAAGCGCTGCAGCATCGGCAGTCACGTTGGGCCGGCTTTCGTAAATGATGCCAAGCACGCCCACCGGAACGCGGATCCGTTCCATGACAAGCCCGTTGGGCCGGGCGCGGCTGTCAATGATCTGGCCCACCGGGTCGTCCAGCACTGCAACCTGGTCAACCGCTGATGCCATGGATTCGAGCCGGGCGTCATCAAGCATCAGCCGGTCAAGCATCGCTGGCGAGATTCCCGCCGCGATGGCAGTTTCGACGTCCTTCCGATTTGCTGCCAATATGTCGCCCGCGCTTTCGCGCAGCGCAGCGGCAGCTCCCTTCAGCGCAGCAGATTTGGTCGCGTCGTCCGCCGTCGCCAGTATCCGCGCCGCCGCACGCGCCTTGGCCGCCATCATCGCCATCAGATTGTTGCTGTCTGTCATGACCTCGTTCGTAAAGAATTGGCATCGAAAGGGAAAGTGGCGGTCCGATTTCATCAACGGCGCCGAAATCAACGCTGCGAATCGCTCTTATATGGCTGATTTTGATTGATTTTACCCGCCAGTCGACTCGCAATGGCATAGATTCCAATTGCTTAAAGTGACAATCAGATAACGTTTTCCACAACTCATCGTGCGACTCGCCCGACTCGTCACGAGTCGGCTTCAGGTGATTCGCGCGGGGGCATTTCCTCTGCTAGGCGCTCGGCACGAACATAAAACGGGGTGGGTCGTGTCGCTTAAATCCAGAATGTCCGGTTGGAATAACCGGATAGCCGGATGGTTTATTGACCGCGAATTTTTCATGCGGGCCAATGGCCAAGTCCGGTTTCTCAAGATATCCGCCCAGCTTCAGCGTCGGGTCGCGACCACCGTCGCCTGCGTCGTCGGATTCTGGCTGCTCGTGACCTTGGGCATGGCGGTCAATCAGGTGACTGTCAGCGCGCAGCGCCTTGCCCTCAGCGCGAAGGAAGCAAAAGTCGAATCCGCTGAGGAGCGCGTCGCAAGCTACAAGGGCTCAATCGACGAAGTGACCAAGGATCTCGAACGTCGGCAGCAAATGCTGGAAAGCCTTGGCGACCAGTATCTGGGCGAATTGTCAGAGGCCGAAGCCAAGGCACCCGCCGCCAACAGCCAATCCACTGAAACCGATCAATCAAGCGAAACGGATAGGGCCGTCAAAACCATCAGCGCACTGGTCCCCGAAGCAGCTGGCCTTGCCCGCGTCGAAGCGCGGCAAATCCGTTTTGCCGAGAAAATGACTCAGGTCGCGCAGATGCGGACGATGAAGGCCGAAACCGCCATCCGCGCATTCGGGCTGAACCCCGATATTCTGGCCCGCCAGGCGCAAGCCGCCCAAGGTGGTCTGTTCGAACCCTTTTTCGGCAGCAGCAAAAAAGATGCCCGCGACCCGCGCTTTTTAAGGCTTGCCGCTTCGCTTGGCCGGATGGATGCCATGGAGCGCGCCTTGGCCGCGATCCCGACATCGATGCCCGCTGCTGTGATGTTCATGTCCAGCGGGTTTGGCTATCGCAGCGACCCGTTCACGGGCGCTGGCGCGATGCACGCTGGTCTCGATTTCAAAGGCCCCGTCGGCACGCCCATTCTTGCCGCTGCCGAAGGCAAAGTGACCTTGGCAGGTTACAATGGCGGTTATGGCAACAGCGTCGAAATTACGCATGCAAATGGCCTGATGACGCGGTATGCACATATGTCCGGCCTGAATGTCCGCATGGGCCAGATGGTCGACCGCGGCGTCCAGATTGGGCGTATGGGCAGCACGGGCCGGTCGACTGGCAGCCATCTGCATTTTGAGGTTCGCCTGAATGGTCAGGCGATCAATCCGCGCAAGTTTCTGGAGGCAAATCCTGATGTTCTCAAAGTCCAAACCGTCGCCGGACACCGTACCGACATCGCCGCAAAGGAATAACCCCAATATGCGCAGCAATTCCGGCCACACCTTTTCCATCATCGCATCCGACGTCGAAATCATTGGCAATCTGTCGGCGCGGGTCGACCTGCACATCGACGGCAGGATTCAGGGTGACGTGAATTGCGGCAATCTGGTCCAGGGCGAAGGCAGCGTGATCGCAGGCAAGGTGACCGCCGAGTCCGCCAAATTGTCCGGCCATGTCGAAGGCTCCATTGAAGCCAAGGATCTCGTCATTGAATCCACCGCCCGCATCGTCGGCGATGTGGTCTACAGCAACCTCACCATCGCCCCCGGCGGCAAGATCGACGGCAAATTCCGCTACCAGTCGTCGGACACACCCAGCATAGCGCACAGCACGGTCAATTTGGGCAAGGTCGCCGATCCTCTGGTTCTGGAGTCTAATTCCAAGGTTGCTTAGGCGGGGGTTTTGTTGAACCGACTCTAGGCTTTTCCCAATTCGTCATCCTGAACTTGGTTCAGGATCCATCGCGCAGCACGACCAGAGCCATAATGGATAAATGGACCCTGAAACGAGTTCAGGGTGACGGTGAAATAGAGACTCCGGATGAGGGTCTCCACCACCCAAAATGTCCAACACGCGCAACATTATTTCCTACAAACAACGCGCACAATTTCACGAAATGTAAAAAAGGGACGGCCGACGCGGAAGCGCTGGTGCTGCTTCCGGCTGATGGCGTTAATGGATTAAGGCTCG
>JANMJX010000189.1:0-7637 GCA_031371575.1 Sphingomonadales bacterium | reverse complement strand
GACGGAATGCCGAAAAATTCCGCTGGGTTATAGGCATTGCGCTGCAAAAAGATGAGGATGAGATCCTGCCAAAGCGGAAGCCCTTCGTCTTTCGACGCAGACAGCACGCTTTTGCCCATGAAGTAGCTCGTCGTCATATATTCAAGCGGTGCGTCATTTTTCGGAATCGCCAATGCCAAGTCGCTCGGCACGTCTGGGGTTTCCATAAATCCATATTTCAACACGATCCGCGCAAAATTGCTGTCGACTTTTTCATATGTCGACCGTTCGTCGACCGGCACATGTGGAACGCTCGCCGTGCGAATGGACAGAACGATGTTGCGCGCGTGCAAGACGCGATTGTGCTTGAGATTGTGCAAGATGGTTCCAGGAACGCCTTCGGGATTTGCCGTGAGAAAAACTGCCGTTCCATCGACACGCGCGACGCGGCCCTTGGCAAGAGACTTGCCCAGTTCAGCCAGCGTCATGGCGCCTGCATTCTCGCGCGAGTCAATCAGGCGCTTTCCGCGTACCCATATCCAGATGATCAGGCAAATCAGCGCGCCAACCGCAAGTGGCACCCATCCGCCGTCCACCACGCGCAGAATATTTGCGCCAAAGAATATGAGATCGATGGTGAGGAAAGGCACAATCACCAGCAGCGATTTGGCAAGGTTCCATTTCCATAGCTTATGGACCACGACAAATGCGAGACAAGTCGTCACGACCATTGTTCCTGTCACTGCGATACCATAAGCCGACGCCATGTCGGACGAATTGCGGAATTGCACAACAAGCAACCAGACACCGAACAGCAACATCCAGTTGATGGCAGGGATATAGATTTGCCCCGCACTGCCTGGCGATGTCTGCACGATCTTCATGCGCGGTAACAAACCAAGCTGGATGGCCTGTTGAGTCAGAGAATATGCCCCGGTGATGACCGCCTGGCTTGCAATAATGGTTGCAAGGCCGGCCAAGATAATCATGGGCACGCGCACGATCTCGGGTGACATCAGGAAAAACCAGTCCTGTGTCTCCAGCGGCACGCCTGCCGCGCGCGCATTTTCCAGCGCGGCCATGGCAAATGCCCCTTGGCCGAAATAATTGAGACATAGTGCCGGAAACACCAACAGAAACCAGCCCAGGCGGATCGGGAACCGACCAAAATGGCCCATATCCGCCGTGAGCGCTTCTGCCCCGGTGACGGTCAGGAACACTGAGCCAAGCACGATCAGACCAATCATGCCGTTGCTGGCCAGAAAAGACACGGCATGGTGCGGCGACAACGCGCCCAATATGCCGGGATAGTCAGATATGTGCATGACGCCGAGGGCCGCGATGGCAACAAACCAGACAACGCAGATCGGGCCAAAAAGCTTTGATACCACGGCCGTCCCGCGCACCTGGATGGCAAACAAAGCTACCATGATGCCCAAGGTGATGTAGATAATGGTCTGCTGAGAGATACCTTCACCAATACCGGGGATGGTCTTCGCACCCTCCACTGCTGACAATACGGACAGCGCCGGTGTGATGATTGCATCGCCGTAGAACAGAGCCGCACCAAGCGCGCCAAGGGCTAGAACGGCACCTTTACGGCCGCCAATTCCGCGACCTGCAAGCGCCAGCAATGCCAGAACGCCGCCCTCACCATCATTGTCGGCCCGCATCAGAAAGATGACATATTTGATCGTCACGACAAGGATCAGCGACCAAATGGCAAGGCTAAGCACGCCAAATATCGCGGCTTCCTGAATACCACCCGAAGGCGCGCTGTGGTGAAGGGCTTCACGAAAGGCGTAAAGCGGACTTGTGCCAATGTCGCCAAAGACAACGCCAATGGCGCCAATCGTTAATGCAGTGAGCGAATGATTATGTACGTGCGACGTATCAACTGAACCCGAATGCGTATTTTGCATGACCGGAAACTCTCGTTGTGGGGCGGCGGCAAATACGCCTTTAATATTGCAGCGCAATATTTATTTTTTATCACGTTAAAACTGTTATTTATCAGTATTTCGGTTGAAGATTTATCTCAACTCGGCTGATTGAGATAGGGACAACGACGCAATTGCAACAAAACGACTCAGCCTTTGGGTAACGAAAAAGGCCGGAAGGTTTCCCCTCCGGCCCGTTTCGGTTTGCTTCAGAAGCGTTGGACTTAGAAGTCCATGCCGCCCATGCCGCCCATGCCGCCCATGCCGCCTGGCATGCCGCCAGCGCCACCGGCCTTGTCTTCTGGCGCGTCCGAGATCGCAGCCTCGGTGGTGATCAACAGACCAGCAACCGATGCGGCGTCCTGCAACGCGGTACGGACAACCTTGGTTGGGTCGATAACGCCCGAAGCCACGAGGTTTTCGTACACATCGGTTGATGCGTTGAAGCCCATGGTTTCGTCATTTTCGCGCAACAGATTGCCCGAGACAACGGCGCCGTCATAACCAGCGTTGGCCGCGATCTGACGCAATGGTGCGACAATCGCCTTGCGGATGATGTCGATACCACGTGTCTGGTCGTCATTGACGCCCTTCATGCCTTCAAGAGCCTTAGTGGCGTACAGAAGTGCTGTACCGCCGCCTGGGACAATGCCTTCTTCAACGGCTGCGCGGGTTGCGTGCAGCGCGTCGTCGACGCGGTCCTTGCGCTCTTTCACTTCAACTTCGGTCGAACCACCGACCTTGATCACGGCAACACCGCCAGCGAGCTTCGCCAGACGTTCTTGCAGCTTTTCCTTGTCGTAATCCGACGTGGTGTTTTCGATCTGCGAACGGATCGCTTCAACACGGCCCTTGATCGCATCGGTTTCACCAGCACCGTCGACGATGATGGTGTTGTCCTTGTCGATGGTGACGCGCTTGGCTTGACCAAGCATGCCCAAGGTGACGGTTTCAAGCTTGATGCCCAGATCTTCGCTGATCATTTCACCCTTGGTGAGGATCGCGATATCTTCCAGCATTGCCTTGCGACGATCGCCAAAGCCCGGTGCCTTGACGGCAGCAATCTTCAGGCCGCCACGCAGCTTGTTGACCACCAGAGTTGCAAGCGCTTCGCCTT
This sequence comes from Sphingomonadales bacterium, assembly GCA_031371575.1. Classification (GTDB taxonomy): domain Bacteria; phylum Pseudomonadota; class Alphaproteobacteria; order Sphingomonadales; family Sphingomonadaceae; genus Sphingorhabdus_B. The sequence goes on along the minus strand of JANMJX010000189.1, from coordinate 4,601 downwards.
CAACATCTTCAGCGATGATGAGCAATGGACGGCCCGACTGCACCACGGCTTCGAGGATTGGCAACATGGCTTGCAGGTTGCCGAGCTTCTTTTCGTGGATCAGGATATATGGGTTGTCCAACTCGACCGACATCTTCTCGGTGTTGGTGATGAAATATGGCGACAGATAACCGCGGTCGAACTGCATACCTTCGACAACTTCAAGCTCGCTTTCGCGGCCCTTGGCTTCTTCGACGGTAATCACGCCTTCCTTGCCGACCTTTTCCATGGCGTCTGCAATCATCTTGCCGATTTCAGCTTCACCATTTGCAGAGATCGTTCCGACCTGAGCGATTTCCGAAGAACCAGCAACTGGCTTCGAACGCTTGACGAGGTCAGCAACAACAGCGTTAACCGCTGTGTCGATGCCGCGCTTCAGGTCCATCGGGTTCATGCCCGCAGCAACCGACTTCATGCCTTCGCGAACGATCGCTTGTGCAAGAACCGTTGCAGTGGTTGTGCCGTCACCGGCAATGTCGTTGGTCTTCGAAGCAACTTCGCGGACCATCTGCGCGCCCATATTTTCGAACTTGTCTTTCAGTTCGATTTCCTTGGCGACGGTAACGCCGTCCTTGGTGATGCGCGGTGCGCCAAAGCTTTTGTCGATGACAACATTACGTCCCTTTGGACCCAAGGTTACCTTCACCGCATCGGCGAGGATGTCTACGCCGCGCAGGATGCGTTCACGCGCATCGCGGCCGAATTTCACGTCTTTAGCAGCCATGATATTTTTCCTTATTTCAGTTAAACTGTGAAAGCCCTGTCACCCTGAACATGTTTCAGGGTCTTAATTAAGATGCTGAAACGAGTTCAGCATGACGGCGCTTGCGGTTTTTTAGGAAACGATTCCCAATATGTCCGATTCCTTCATGATCAACAGGTCTTCACCGTCGATCTTGACTTCGGTGCCCGACCATTTGCCGAACAGGATCTTGTCGCCAGCCTTCACGTCGAGCGGCGTTACAGTGCCGTCTTCAGCGCGCGTGCCAGTGCCAACGGAGACGACTTCGCCTTCCTGTGGCTTTTCCTGAGCTGTATCAGGGATGATGATCCCGCCAGCGGTTTTTGCTTCGGCCTCGACCCGACGGACGAGAACGCGGTCATGCAATGGACGAAATGCCATGTTGAACTATCCTTTTTCAGTTTCGCCATCCCGCCACTCCTGCATGAAGCAGAGGACGGCAATGAATACACGTTAGCACTCATACACGACGAGTGCTAACGGTGCCCAGATAGGGTGTTTTTATGACAGGTCAAGGACAGGGTAGCAGATTTTTTGCTGCGAGCGTCAGGCGCGCGCAGGTAATCCCGCCGCGCGCAAGGCCGCGTGCGCGTCGGCTATGCTATATTGGCCAAAGTGGAATATCGACGCCGCCAGCACCGCGCTCGCATGGCCTTCGCGCACGCCATCGACCAGATGGTCGAGATTGCCCACGCCGCCACTGGCAACGACGGGAATGTTGACCGCGTCGGCAATAGCGCGGGTCAGTTCAAGATCATAGCCATCTCGCGTGCCGTCGCGGTCCATGCTCGTCACGAGCAGCTCGCCTGCACCAAGCTCGGCTAATCGTACCGCATGTTCGAGCGCGTCAATGCCTGTGGGTTTGCGCCCTCCATGGGTAAAAATCTCCCAGCCGTCGCCCGTCCGCCGCGCGTCCACCGAAGCGACTACACATTGGCTGCCAAAGCGCGCGGCAATGTCCGCCACGACCTCTGGCCGCGCCACGGCTGCGCTGTTCACCGCGACCTTGTCGGCGCCTGCCAGCAACAACGCCCGTGCATCCTCGGCGCTGCGCACGCCGCCGCCAACGGTCAGCGGCATGAAGCACACCTCAGCGGTGCGCCGGACGACATCAATGATCGTCCCGCGCCCTTCATGGCTTGCCCCGATGTCGAGAAAGCACAATTCATCGGCGCCTGCGGCGTCATAGGCTTGCGCCTGCTCGACGGGGTCGCCCGCATCGCGCAGATCGACAAAATTGACGCCCTTGACCACGCGGCCATTGGAGACATCAAGACAAGGAATGACGCGGACGCGGACTGTCATCTACTCCCCTCCCGCCTGCGGGAGGGGCTGGGGGAGGGGCGAGCCAAAGGCGAGCGCAGGGTGGTGGTGGTAATGGTTGTAAGCCCTCCCCTAACCCCTCCCGCCTGCGGGAGGGGAACCAAGTCGGCTCCCAAACTCACGCCCGTCCCGCCATCTGTATCGCCGTCGCCAGATCCAGCCGACCATCATAAATCGCGCGGCCCGTAATCACACCCTCGATGCCGTCCTTCGCATGCAAGGCGAGCATGTGGATGTCATCAATGCCCTTGACCCCGCCGCTGGCAATCACGGGAATATTCACCCGCCGCGCGAGATCAACGGTCGCCTCGATATTGCATCCGGTCAGCATCCCGTCGCGGCCGACATCGGTGAACAGGATCGACGCAACGCCGGCATCTTCAAACCTGCGCGCCAGATCAATCACCGGCATATCGGATTTCTCGGCCCAGCCCTCGGTCGCAACAAAGCCGTCGCGGGCGTCCACAGCAACGACGATGCCGTCCACGAACTCGCGTGCCATATCCTTCACGAATTCCGGGTCCTTCAACGCCGCAGTGCCGATCACCAGCCGAGCGACACCCATGTCGAACCAGCGCTCGACGGTCTGCGGATTACGGATTCCGCCGCCCAATTGAATATAGCCCGGAAAATTCTCGATAATGCCTTCGACTGCTTCGGCATTTTCAGGACGCCCCGCAAATGCACCGTCCAGATCAACCACGTGCAGAAATTCCGCGCCTTGTTCGGCAAAGAGCATCGCCTGCGCCGCCGGATCGTCGGCATAAACGGTCGCGCGGTTCATATCGCCTTCGGCCAGACGCACAACCTCGCCGCCCTTTAAGTCAATCGCGGGGAATACGATCATTTCAATTAAACCTTTTTATCTTCCTTTGTGACTTTGCGTCTTTGTGTGAGATAAATTTTGATCACACGAAGACACAAAGGCGCAAAGCTAAAAAATTAATGCCTTATGGTGCCCATTCCAGAAAGCGTTTGAGGAAATTGATGCCATAGGCCTGGCTCTTTTCCGGATGAAATTGCACGCCGATGATATTATCGCGGCCAACCGCGGCTAAGAGCGGGCCGCCATGGTCGGTGGTTGCCAGAATATCATGGGTGTTGGCTGCATCGAAATGATAGCCATGGAGAAAATAGGCCTCGCCATGCTCAATTAAAGGCGCGTTAGCGACAGGCACGACATCGTTCCAGCCCATGTGCGGGATTTTCAATTCCGCGGCAGGCACAATGGCGCGCACGGTGCCTGGTATCCAGCCAAGACCTTGCGTCGTGCCGTGCTCCACCCCTGCATCCGCCAGCAATTGCATGCCCACACATATGCCCAGAAATGGCGCCCCTTGCGTGCGCACGCGCTGCTTCATCGCGGCGACCATACCATCAATCGCGGACAAGGCCTCCATGCAATGGGCAAAGGCACCAACGCCAGGCAGAACGATCCGGTCGGCGCGCACGACTGTTTCGGGATCAGCGGTGACGACAACATCATCCGCGCCAGCCGCCTTCAACGCATTGTGCACCGAATGCAGGTTGCCCGCGCCATAATCTATAAGTGCAAGTCCAGCCATTTACAAACTTCCGTCACCCCAGCGAAGGCTGGGGCATATCACGTCTATCGATGATGCCGGACGGTCGCGATAGGCTGCAGCCAGCGCTGGAGCGACATGAGGAATTCACCAATATAGGCTTCACAACGTGCCCTTGGTGGAAGGAATTGCGTCCGCCTTGCGCGGGTCGATCTCGACCGCCTGCCGCAGCGCGCGCGCCAAGGCCTTGTAACAGCTTTCGACGATATGGTGGTTGTTCGAACCATATAGATTCTCGACGTGCAGCGTAATGCCCGCGCTGGTCGCAAAGCTGTGGAACCAATGCTCGATCAGTTCGGTGTCCCATTCGCCCAGGCGCGGCATGCCAAGCGATACTTTCCAGACAAAATAAGGCCGCCCCGAAATGTCGAGCGCGCAGCGAGTCAGCGTCTCGTCCATGGGCGCATAGGCTGTGCCGTAACGCGTGATGCCGCGCTTATCGCCGAGCGCCTGCAAAACCGCCTCGCCAATCGCGATGCCCGTGTCTTCGGTCGTGTGGTGCTGGTCAATATGCAGGTCGCCTACCGCCTTTACCCGCAGGTCGATCAGCGAATGCCGCGACAATTGCTCAAGCATATGGTCGAGAAAACCGATGCCCGTCGACACCTCATAGACACCGCTGCCGTCGAGGTTGACCTCAACATCAATGGACGTTTCGTTCGTCTTCCGACTGATAGAGCCTGTGCGCATGGCCGCCGATATAGCCACATGCACGCATTTGGCAAGTTGGCTTAAGGCAACAAGCGTCTTGATTTCGGGCGCCCATCGGTCCACCTAGCAACCATGACCGAAGAGCATGTTGATAGCCTGATTCCTTATGATGACGTTGTGCAAGAGGCGCTGCGTGCGGTGGTTGGCCGCGTATTGGGTGACGTTGCGCGTGACGGGCTTCCAGGTGACCATCATTTCTACAT
>JANMJX010000187.1:0-4302 GCA_031371575.1 Sphingomonadales bacterium | reverse complement strand
GCCATGGTCTCGGCGCGGATGAAGCCTTTTTCGAAATCGCTGTGGATCGCGCCGGCTGCGTTTGGTCCGGTGGCGCCTTTGGTTACGGTCCAAGCCCGCGCTTCCTTTGGGCCAACGGTGAAGAAGGTAATGAGATCAAGCAATTCATAGCCAGCGCGAATGACACGGGCCAAGCCCGTCTCGGTCAACCCAAGGTCCTCAAGGAACACTTCGCGATCCTCAGCCGGCATTGTCGAAATTTCGGCCTCAATCGCCGCGGAAACGACCACAGCTTCGGCGCCCTCGGCCTTGGCTTTTTCAAAAACCTTCGCCGACAAGGCGTTGCCGTTGGCAGCGCTGGCTTCCTCGACATTGCAGACATACAGCACCGGCTTCGCGGTCAACAATTGCGCTATCTGGAAATGCCGTTCTTCTTCGGCATCGTCGCGTTTGGTAAGACGCGCCGGCTTTCCTTCACGCAGCAAATCGAGCGCGCGGCTCAAGACGGTTGCACTGATCTTGGCTTCCTTGTCGCCCTGCGTACCTTTTTTGACGAGATTGGGCACGCGCTTTTCGAGACTTTCGAGATCCGAGAGCATTAATTCGGTTTCGACGGTTTCTGCATCGGAAATCGGGTCAATCTTGTTGTCGACATGCTGGATATCGTCATCTTCAAAACAGCGCAGCACATGGACGATGGCGTCAACTTCGCGAATATTGCCCAAAAACTGGTTGCCAAGACCTTCGCCTTTTGACGCCCCGCGGACCAAGCCAGCGATGTCGACAAAGCCAAGCTGTGTTTCGATGATCTTCTGGCTGCCACCGATTTTGGCGATGGTTTGCAGGCGCGAGTCAGGGACGGCGACATTGCCGATATTGGGTTCAATCGTGCAGAACGGATAGTTGGCTGCCTGCGCCGCCGCCGTTTGTGTCAGCGCATTGAACAGGGTGGACTTGCCCACATTGGGAAGACCAACAATACCGCATTTAAAACCCATAATGTCCTCGTCACGAATAGAATTAAGGCGCCCTAGGCGACAGCGGGCAACGAGTCCATCCAGCGCTGCAATTCAGCCGGGTTTCGTAGGCGAATGATTTTTGCTTCCTGCCCGATCAAGTGCCCTTCCATTCGAATGCGCGGACCGCTGTTCCAGCGGATGAGATAGATAAGAAACGCAAGATCGAAGCGTTCGGGGCAGTTTTCCGTCATATCGGGCCTGCTGCGTCCGCGATACATCCAAATGCGCAAAAGCAAGCGACGGACACATAGTGTGATCGGAAAATCGAGATAGATGACGGTATCTGCCCGCTCGAGGCGCTGGGCAAGTGTTCCGCCATAAGTGCCGTCAATAAGCCAGCGATCGGTGTTCACAATATTGCGCAGCTTTGTGCTGATTTCGGCTTTGCCGCTTTCAATCCAGCCAGGCTTCCAGTTGAGCTGGTCCATGTGAAATAATGGCAGACCGAGGCGCTGACCAAGTTCGCTGGCCAAGGTCGATTTGCCTGCTCCGCATGGGCCAATGACCAACACGCGTTGCACGCGCTTAATCCTGCTGCAAACGCATGGCGACATCGTTCATGAAGCGGACGTCGTCACCTTTTGCGAGCCAGCCCGCTTCGGCGGACACAGCGCCCAACAAATCGGCCAGATCGTCAATCTCGCTCTTGTGAAAATTGCCGAGCACATATCCTGTGACGCGGTCTTTGTTGCCAGGGTGGCCAATGCCCAAACGCACCCGGCGGAATTCCGCACCGATATGATCGGTGATCGACCGGATGCCGTTATGACCAGCCGCGCCGCCACCGGTTTTGACCTTTACCTTGAACGGGGCAAGGTCAAGCTCGTCGTAAAACACGGTAACGTCGCTTGGCTCTAATTTGTAGAAATCCATCGCCGCGCGCACGCTGCGGCCACTTTCGTTCATGAACGTGGCTGGCTTGAGCAGGATGATTTTTTCCGAACCGATGCGCAGTTCCTGCACCCAGCCTAAGAATTTTTTGGCGGGCAGGGGCAGTTCGTAAATTTCGGCCAGCGCATCAATTGCCATGAAACCGATATTGTGCCGGTGCATTGCATAGGTGGCGCCTGGATTACCGAGACCTACCCATAATTGCATGACAATACTCCCCTCCCGCAGGCGGGGGGGCTGGTGGAGGGCGACACTGGTCACGCGCTCCCTGACCCTCCCCTAACCCTCCCCTAACCCCTCCCGCACGCGGGAGGGGGACTGGGTAGATTTAAGCTTCCGCTTCGCCTTCGACGGTCGTGTCGCCATCGGTCGACTTGAGCGCCGATGGTGCAACGATCGTCGCAATGGTGAAATCGCGGTCAGTGATTTTGCTTTCCGAACCCTTTGGCAGCTTTACATTGCTGATGTGGATGGAATCCCCAATGTCAAAGCCAGCGACATCGATCTGGATGTCATCTGGAATTTTGTCATTGTCACAAATCAGTTCGAGCTCGTGACGCACGATGTTCAGAACGCCACCGCGCTTCAGACCAGGAGACGCGTCTTCATTGACGAATACCACGGGAACCTGAACGTCGGCCTTGGCGCCCTTGACGATGCGCAGGAAATCAACATGGGTTGGACGATCGCTGACGGGATGAAATGCAACATCCTTTGGAATCGTGATCTGTTTTTTGCCACCAAGGTCGAGCTCGACAACACTGTTCGAAAAATGGCCAGTCATCAAAAGCTTGATAAGCGCCTTTTCCTCAACGTGGATAAGTTCGGGTTCTTGTTTGTTGCCGTAAATAACGGCGGGCACTCGGTTTTGACGACGCAATTCGCGGGAGGCTCCCTTGCCTGCCCGATCGCGCGTCTCTGCCGACAATGTCAGCTGATCGCTCATGTTGTTTCTCCAATAAAGTTACCTTGCTGCCACGCCTCCAGGGATGACCATGCACAGCAAGCGCGCGCCTATATGTTGCTATCGCCGGAAATGCAAGCTTTGCGCGGAATTACGCCAAAGCTTTGTAGAGGCTGAACAGGCTGGTGGCGATCAGCACGAAACTCACCGCGAAAAGCAGCCGGCGCGTTTGGACGCGCTTGGCAATAAAGGCCCCCAATGGCGCTGCCAGCAATCCGCCAATCAACAGACCGCCTGTAACGACGGTAAATGCTTCCAAGCCGATGGTCAGAATGAACGTCATGGAGACCGCAACGGTCAGGAAAAACTCTGCGGTGTTAACCGTCCCGATGGTCTTTCTGGGATCCGCGCCTTGGATCAAAAGGTTGGATGTGACAACCGGCCCCCAGCCGCCACCGCCGGATGCGTCCAGAAAACCGCCAATAATACCGAGCGGCACTGTGAACTTCGGGTCGCGCGGCTTATGCTCATGGGTAAAGTCCCATGCCTTGTAGAGCAGATAAAAACCGATCAGCGTCAGATAACCCATGACAAACGGGCGCGCTGCCTCGGTATGGATATTTGCCAACAAATATGCGCCTGTGCAGCCGCCAATCACGCCTGGAATGGCGATGCGGCTAAACAGTTTCCAGTCAACATTCTTGTGCAGAACATGGCTGATGGCCGACGCACCTGTTGTAAACATCTCGACGAAATGGACTGCTGCCGATGCGCGTTTGGGCGCTACACCCATCACGCTGACCAGCAAGGTGCTGCAAATCACGCCAAACGCCATGCCAAGCGCGCCGTCCACCAGCTGGGCAGCAAAACCGACAGCGATATACGGCGCGACCGCCATCCAGTCGACATTGGCAATATATTCAATCATCCAAGTTTCGCCCTCTGCTCAGCATTACAAATGCTTAATCCGAAGCATATGCATTGGCCACAGCTTTGTATCCCGCTGATTTGTTTGCGCCGCCCAAGCACGCGTTTCACGCCAGACGCTTTCGTCAACGCCCGGCGCATGTTTAGAAGCTGAATTTGATAGTGGCACCGACGGTACGCGGGTCGCCTGGCTGACCAGCGACCAAACCGACATTGCTTGGCGCGACCTGAAGCAGTTCGAAATAATGCACATCGAACACGTTCCGGACCCAGCCATAAATGTCGAAATTGTCCGACCGGAAACCAACGCGGTAGTTGGATAAGGCATAGCCTTCGATATTGGTGTAGATCGATTGCGACGGGTTGGATGAGAAACTTGACCGGTAGTTGCCATCAAACCCGACGTAAAGCTGTCCTTCGGTCGCAAGCAAGGTTAGCGGAGTGTTGACCTCGGCGCCATAAGATACCGCCCATTTCGATACACCGGGAAGTGGCTGGCCCGAAATATCGCAGTTTGCTGGGCTCAAGCCACCTGGCGTCCCGGGAGCGCTTGGCGTTTGTCCAGCGCCGACGGTTGTGCCA
>JANMJX010000176.1:0-11058 GCA_031371575.1 Sphingomonadales bacterium | reverse complement strand
ACCTGTGCGATATGCCGACATGGCCGACATCCGCCGCATAATCTGCCGCACGTAATTTTGTGTTTCGCGATATGGCGGGATACCGCCATATTTCAGCACTGCACCTGGCCCTGCATTATACGCCGCCAGGGCAAGGGGCACATTGTTGCCAAATCGCTCGAGCTGTTGGCGCAGATAGGCTGTTCCGCCGCTCACATTCTGGTGGACATCATGCGGATCGCGCACGCCCAGTTGCCGCGCAGTGCCCGGCATCAACTGCATGACGCCGATTGCGCCAGCTGATGAGCGGGCCCGTGGATTATACCGTGATTCCTGCCATGCAACCGCGTCGACCAAGTTGCTATCGACGCCATAACGCGCCGCAGCCAATTGAATATGTTGGCGAATTCCAGTCGGCGTTTCTGTTGCCACGATTGTGTCGGGCTCACCGGGTTCCGGCAATTCGTTAACGGTCGGTATCACTTCCAGCTTCCATGCAGGCCGCGATATTTCGACAAAATTGCCGTCACTTGCCAATTCGAACACGTCTGCCTGGGCGACGCCGGGAACACACATGCAGCCCAGAATGCCGAGAATGGAAGGAAAGATGCGCCTGTTGACCATATCAAAAGCCTAGTCGGCACAAATTGATAAATGGTTAACAAAACCTTCTGATGTCTGTCGCGAAACGCCACCGTAATTTACAGCGGTTTAATCTTTCACACACACTATAAATAACATAGATAATTGATTTTATTGTATTATTTTTGAAATTCGTTCAATGTTCCGATTTTGTAGTCAGCGGTACGCTGGAAACTTTGTTTAAAGAAAGTTCATTCCTGATCGTTTAAGCAAAGTTCGTGCAAATGGATACGCATCGTGACGTACGTATTGCGCCGGAAAATCGCGTAAGATCGACTTCAGCTTTACAATGCGGGGACCCGCAATTTTAAGGTATATATGACGGCCACCCCACGACGGCGATGTGCAATATCAGTCGCGCCTAGGATTTCCATCAAGTGACCTGTCGGTTAGATTATGCTCCGCGTCATCGCGAATTTGCTGAATATTGCGTTCGGGCTCGCCATCCATTGGATGCCGGTTTTCCGGTTTGCGCAGAAAACGCAGCAGCAGAAGCACTGCGATGATCAACGCAATGACGAGCGTTCCAAATCCAAGTGCGGACGTCAGTTCGGGAGTATTCATGGTTCACACCTCATGCTTGTGTGAACAAAAAACCATATCCATTGGGGAAGGTTCCGGTTTCATGTGGGTATCCATGATCCCCCGCCCCGGACGAGGATCTTTTCTATTTAGGTGGACCGAACGGTCTGTTGAGGCGCACGATGTTAAGGTTCAGGATCGCAGCGAAACTCACCCACGCGAAATAGGGCACTATAAGCCAGCTTGCCAGCACCGAATATGGCCGCAGCCCAACACATAACGACAGGACAGATGCCCACAGGAAAACAACCTCGATCAGCGACCAGTCTGGACGCCGCAGGTTGAAGAACAAAGGCGACCACAAAAAATGGCAGACAAAATTCACGCCATATAAAATGATGATGCTGGTCCGCTCGTCTGAGGTGTCAGCGCCCTGCCAGGCCAAAATCCCGGCCCATGCGGCAAGCCCCAAGATCAATGTCCACGCCGGCCCAAACAGCCAGTCAGGTGGCTGCCAGGACGGTTTGACCAGATTTTTGTACCATGGACCAATCGTGGTCAAAACGCCACCGGCGCCGCCCAAGATGACGGCCCACACAATAAATCCGATGTTGTAATTTTCCGGCATACAACACTTATGGTCTCGAGTGGCCAGCGATACAATAGGCGACGGCTGCTGTATGCGTTGCAGCGCTGAAATGCTGGCAATCAAATCGGGCGACAGAGGAACTTGTGCACAGCGCGCTGGTTGGTAAATGTAAACAGAAAGCCATAAATCGTGAAATATGTCGCCCTAATGCTTGCCATCAGCTTGCTCTCCGCTTGTAACCGCAACGAGGATCCCGATGCTCAGGATAATCCCACATCAGCCGACCGCACTCAGCAGCCAGATCTTGCGACTTCGTTGAAATTCGCCGATGCAAAAGGCGACCTGCCGCCGCTACCGGCAGCCCTCGACATGTTGCCCGTGCAGCTTGCGCTGGACCGGCTTGGCTTTTCGCCTGGCGTGCTTGACGGCAAACAGGGTCAGTCACTGAAATTGGCGTTGGCAGGATTTCAAACGGCCAACGGCCTCACCGCAAGTGGTAGTCTGGACAGTGCGACCAAAGAAGCCCTCGCAAAAGCCCATGTGATTGCGCCAACGCGGCTTGTGTCCATCCCGGCGCTTTTTGCCAATCAGACATTCTATCCGGATTTTCCGAAAGGTGCAGCCGAGCAGGCCAAACTTCCCGCGCTGGGATATCGCTCGCTGATGGAGGCGCTAGCCGAAAGATTTCACACGACGCCAGAAACATTGATCGCGCTGAATGCGGCCGATACGAAAATTGGCGCAGGACGCGTCATTGTAGTGCCCAATATTCCAGAAGTAGCAGCACCCAGTTCCGAGCTCTCGGCAAGGGGCTGGGACAAAACACTGCTATCACTTGGGCTGGCGGGTGATCAGCCAGACGTGGAAAGCATATTGGTCGACAAATCTGGCGGCTGGCTGCGTACTCTGGACAAGGATGGCAAGATTATCGGCCAGTTTCCCGTGACCACCGGCAGCGCATACGATCCGCTCCCCATTGGCAACTGGACGGTCAAGGGCGTGGCCCGAAACCCGGATTTTCATTACAATCCCAAGCTGTTTTGGGATGTGAGCGATACGCAGGAAAAGCAATTGCTAAAGCCAGGGCCGAACAGCCCGGTTGGCGTGGTGTGGATAGATCTTTCAAAGCCGCATTACGGCATTCACGGAACTGGCGAGCCAGCGACTATCGGACGTACGGAAAGCCATGGCTGCGTGCGTCTGACCAACTGGGACGCCGCGCGCTTGGCCGATATGGTCAAACCGGGCACGAAAGTCGTGTTCCAAAAATAGACCGGTTCACGGGAGAACCGAACGGTCGGCCCAATGCGCATGCGTCCCGCTGCTGATCTTATGTGGAAGGGCAATCCGGCAAACGGGCCCGTCGGGAAATTTTTTGCAGTCGATAAGGATACATTCGGATGTCCCGCGATTTTCATCGGTGACAAAGCTGACCAAATAGCCGTCATCCTCATCGACGGCGCCTACACGCGGCGCAAAGGGCGCTTCACTGCCGTAGCGCCCTTCTTCCAAAGTGATCTGCCATGACTCTCCCGTCACCAGATCATGCTTCACAAAGCCATTGAACAGAAACCAGCCCGGTTTTGATGTGGTGCTATAGGCATATCTGTAGGGCTGACCCAAATAACGCTGGTTCATCATCCCGAATTCCAGAATGCGGTCATCAAGCCGCTCTTCGCGCGTGGTGCCGTCGGCCAGGTTGAAGCGCCATCGATGCAATCTAGGCTTGAAGCTGTGTTCGTCGACATAGGCCATCATATGGCCATAGCCATCTGCATTCTCGATCGGCGGCGGATAGGGATCTTCTTCAAAATAGCCATCGAGCACGACTTCATCGCCATCCTCATAGGCATTGATGAAGTGCAGGACAAACGTCGGCTCTGCTTCAAACCAGCGGATGTCCTCAGGCTGGCCAAAACGTGGAATCAGCGCAAAACGCGACGGCAGTCCTTCGTGCAGCCGTGTCACATGGACGTTACGTTTCAGAAGTTCTTCGTTCCAGAAGAGCGGAAAGTCGCACAATATCGACCAGTTCTGCGTGAACATCATGTCATGCGGCAAACGTGGCCCAGGCAGCGGGACGGGAACGTAATGCACAAGCTTCCCGCTTCGATCGACGACGCCATAATGCATGAAAGGCGCGTGTTTGGAATAATTGAAAAACAACAATTCGCCTGTGCGTTCATCGACCTTTGGGTGCGCAGAAATGCCATCAAGCGGAACCCATGACGCCACGCCTTCCTGTTCCAGCGTTTCAGGATCAAGTACATATCCCTCACCGCATTGGTAGAAAGTCGACACCGCCTTACCACCATGGACAATGATGTCGGTGCTTGATGAATCCTTGAGGCTGCCATGCGCGCCAAAACCGGGGCGCTTGGATACATCTGCCCGATCCATCAAGCCGCCCCACAACGAGCCACCGGCATCCTGCTCGGCCTGAAAGCACCGGGTACGCACAAAGCGGTTACGGTAGCTTGCCTTGCCGCCCGAAAAATCAATCTGGTGGATCATGCCATCCCCATCAAAGGGGTGGTAGCGGCCGAGGGGCTGATGCAGCTGGTTTTCAGTGTTGCGCAGATAGATGCCGTCAATGTCGTCCGGAATACGGCCCTCGATCACATCGAGGTCAAAGACCGTGACTTCTTCATGCTGCGGCGTCCAGGCTCCATTGAGATAAGGATGGTTGCTAGGCTTCAGTGTCGCTTTCACCGGTGGCAATTTTTCGACCTGCATTTCGCTCTCCTCGGCGCTTAGCCTAGGTCGAAAGTTACCCCTTGCGCAAGTGGCAGATCATTGGAGTAATTTATCGTGTTCGTTGCCCTGCGCATATAGGCCTTCCATGCATCGGAACCGGACTCGCGGCCACCGCCGGTTTCTTTTTCACCACCGAAGGCACCGCCAATTTCCGCGCCGGACGTTCCGATGTTAACATTGGCAATGCCGCAATCGCTTCCTTGGGCCGACAGGAAATATTCGCACTCGCGTATATCGGTTGAGAATATCGATGACGACAATCCAGCACTGACGCCGTTTTGAAGCGCGATGGCGTTCTCCAACTCACGATAGCGGAAAATATACAGAATTGGTGCGAAGGTCTCACGCCAAGCCGGACCGACATGCGAAGGCATCTCGACCAGCGCGGGGCGGACATAATGGCCGTATGAGGGTATTTCTTCACCACCTGATATCGTCGCGCCTAATCCACGGGCCTCCTCAATTGCCGCCTCCATGGCTTCCTGGGCGTCGGCATCGATCAGCGGTCCCGCAAGATTGCCGCTATCGAGTGGATTCCCAATGGCCATTGATGCTGCTGCGGATTTTAGCGAACTCACGAAGCTGTCATATATGTCTTCGTGCACGAACAGGCGACGAAGGCTGGTACATCTTTGTCCGCTTGTTCCGAATGCGGAAAACAACACGCCACGCAGTGCCAGTGCGACGTCCGCCTTGTTGCTGATAATGGCTGCATTGTTGCCGCCGAGCTCCAATATGGTCCTGGCAAAGCGCGCCGCAGCGACCTGTCCCACCTTTCGGCCCATTTCCGTGCTGCCCGTTGCGGAGATCAGTGCAACCAGCGGATCGGCAACCAATGCCGCACCCATGTCCCGCCCGCCCTGGACGACTTGCGACAAATGTGCCGGCGCATCCCCAAATGCAGCGACAGCTTGTTCAAAGATTGCCTGAACCGCAACCGCCGTCAGTGGCGTTTTTTCAGACGGCTTCCAGATTACGCTATTGCCGCAAACGAGTGCGAGCGCAGCGTTCCACGCCCAAACCGCCACAGGAAAATTGAACGCGGATATGACAAGCACTGGCCCCAATGGATGCCATTGTTCCATCATGCGGTGGCCTGGACGTTCGCTGGCAATGGTCAGGCCATGCAGCTGGCGTGACAGGCCAACGGCAAAGTCGCAAATGTCGATCATCTCCTGAACTTCGCCAAGTCCTTCCGAAATGGGCTTTCCACATTCGATAGTGACGAGACGCGCCAGATCATCCTTATGTTCGCGCAACGCATTTCCGAATAAGCGGACAAGCTCGCCGCGGCGCGGCGCGGGAACCTTGCGCCAGCTATGAAATGCGTCGTTCGCCTGTGCACAGGCCAGATCAATCTCCCGCAGTGAAGCGGTATGGACGGAACCAATCTCGGTGCCGTCGATAGGCGACACCGAAGCCATGCCGCCCGTGACATGGGCGCCGAGTTTTTCCAGAATACTGTCTACATCTGTTCGCAACGACACCTAAGCTCTCCTGTTACATGGTCTGCCGGATATACGTGTTACAGACGTTTTGCCAGCTTGCCCGCAAGTCACAAAAAGTTTAGCGCCCGTCCAACATTTGGAGATAGTATATGGCCGAACTGGCAGCATTTGATTGGTCTGATCCTTTTCGTCTCGAGGATCAACTGACCGAAGACGAACGCATGATCCGCGACACCGCGCACGCCTTTGCGCAAAGCGAGTTGCAGCCGCGCGTTATTGACGCGTATCGGACCGAATGCGATGCGCCGGAGCTGTTCCCCTTGATGGGCCAAACGGGACTGCTTGGCGCCACCATTCCCGAAGAATATGGCGGTGTGGGCGCGTCCTATGTGGCCTATGGCCTGATCGCGCGCGAGATTGAACGGGTGGACTCAGGCTATCGTTCGATGGCGTCGGTGCAATCGTCGCTGGTGATGCATCCCATTTATGCGTTCGGTTCCGAGGCGCAGCGGCGTAAATATCTGCCCGGGCTTGCGGCAGGTACTTTGATCGGATGCTTTGGCCTGACCGAACCAGATGCCGGATCAGACCCGGCGGGTATGCGTACCTTCGCCCAAAAAGTTGATGGCGGCTATGTCATCAACGGGTCAAAGACCTGGATTTCAAACGCACCCTTTGCCGATGTCTTTGTCATTTGGGCAAAATCCGAAGCACATGGAGGTGGCATCCGCGGATTTGTGCTTGAAAAGGGTATGAAGGGGCTTTCCGCACCTAAGATTCAAGGCAAGTTGTCGCTGCGCGCATCGACCACTGGCATGATCATCATGGACAATGTCGAAGTCAGCGAAGATGCCTTGCTGCCGGACGTGCAAGGTCTAAAGGGTCCGTTCGGTTGCCTCAATCGAGCGCGTTATGGCATCAGCTGGGGTGCATTGGGTGCTGCCGAGTTCTGCATGCATGCGGCGCGGCAATATGGCCTTGACCGCCACCAGTTTGGCAAGCCACTTGCGGCCAATCAGCTATACCAAAAGAAGCTAGCGGACATGATGACTGACATCGCGCTTGGCCTTCAGGCGTCACTGCGTGTCGGCCGGCTTATGGATGAAGGCCAGCTCGCGCCGGACATGATCTCCATCGTCAAACGCAACAATGTGGGCAAGGCGCTGGATATTGCCCGTGCCGCCCGTGATATGCATGGTGGCAATGGCATCAGCGAAGAATATCAGGTCATGCGCCACATGGTAAACCTGGAGACCGTCAACACCTATGAAGGTGCACATGACGTCCATGCACTTATCCTGGGACGCGCCATAACCGGAATCGCGGCATTCTGATAAAAAATGGGCCGCCCGGCTTTTCAGCGGCGGCCCAGTAATGGCAGTTAAGCCAACTAGGGAGGAAAGCGTATCTCGTTAAAGACACGCTCATCTTTTAACCGAATGATGGTAAATATTTGATTAACGCCGGATTGCGACGGTTTTTGGCCAGCGCCGCGTTTAGCAAGGCCCGATTTTTCGGCCTTCTACTGATACTGAAAAAGGCGCATTATCACGAATACCCTGTGATTGTATGTGCACGATCCGGTTCGATTCCTTGCGAATAGTTGTCAGTCCCTGCCCCTGTCCCTTGCAGGTGTAGCTGACGGTCACGGTGTCCGCCGTTGATCGCACGACATATTGCTCACACGCTAATCCGCTATGGCGAAGCTGAAGCAGAGTGTCAGGTTTTCCCAGACAGATTTTGGTTGTTGTTTCTCCACCGACCGTTGGACGCAATTGCCACATTCCGCGCTCGAGTGAGTCAAGAATCGAAACACCGCCTTTTGGCGTCACGGCAGCAGCGGTCGCCGCGGTCAACAACATGGGGCAAGCGAGATAGATAAGGAGGCGATTCATGTGCATAAGCTTCTGTTAGTAAACCCGTGTTTTTCCAGCGAAGCGACCTTATATGGCGCTCATGTAACAGCATTTGCTGCGAATTGCACGATAGAATGTGGCTTATGAACGACGAGTGACTTTATAGGATATGTTGATCAGTTGTTGAAACTTGCGAGACTGATTGGAAAGCGTCGCGAGCAGAATTCGCAGTCGACCACGATATCACCAGCATCATCTGCCATTTCTGCCCTGTCTGCCGCCGGAAACTTGGCAATGACATCACGGATATGCACCGGGTCGCATCGGCAGCCCTTGGACAAGGTATCACCCTGCTCAATGCGCACTTCCTGCTCTTCATGGAACAGACGCCAGACGATTTCCTCCAACGGCAGCGCCGGGTCGGCGAGTTCTGCCGCGGCAATCGTGGATGCCATTATTTCGATATGCGCCCATTCCGGGTGATCCAGCCGCACATGAAGGCGCTCACGCCCCTCCTCGCCCTCTGGCAAATGTTGCACCAGCATACCGCCAGCCACACAGCGACCGTTAACATGGTCGACCGCCACGCGAATAAATGTCGGGATCTGTTCGGACTGCACAAAGTAATTTTGCGCAGCATCGGCAAGCGTCTCACCCTCAAGCGGAACAATTCCCTGATAGCGCCCGCCGCCCTCGCTTGCCGGCTTCATCCGATCAAAAGTGATGGCAAGATAGCCCTGCCCGAAGATACCGAACAAGGTCGCATCTTGCGGCAATGCCGCAGCGGTAGCGGCATCAAATTGGGCATAGCCGCGCAAAGCCCCATCCTTATAGTCGCAGGCGAGCAGCCGGATCGCGCCTTTTTCGGTCTGCGTTTGCAACGTCAGCTGGCTGCCTTTTTCCTTCAGCGACGCGCCCAACAGCGCCGTTAACACCAATGCTTCTGCCAATGTGCGTTCAATCAGCGGCGGATAGGCATGCGCAGCCAATATCTCGCCCAAGACATCATCCAGCCGTACCAATCGCCCGCGCGCGTCGCGCGTCGGGATGGAAAAGCGCAAGGGCTGGTTCGTCAGGGTTTCGGATTGTTCCGGCATTACAATTTTCCAAAGCACCACAATAAGATCGACTTTTGTGCATGAAGCCGGTTTTCCGCTTCATCCCAGATCAGCGATTGTGGGCCATCAATAACCGCGTCGGTAACCTCCTCACCGCGATGGGCGGGCAGGCAATGGAGAAATTTTGCGTCGGCCTTGGTAGCCGCCATCAGGCGTTCATTAACCTGATAAGGCATCATCGCTGCCATCTTGTTGTGGGCATGGTCCTGCCCCATCGACACCCAAGTGTCCGTTATCACAACGTCCGCACCAGCCGTTGCTTCAGCGGCGTCCCTTGTGAGCGTGATATTGGCGCCGGAGGCTTTCGCAATGTCGATAAATATCCTGTCGCTCTCATAACCTTCGGGGACGGCTATGCGCACATTGAATTTGAATACACCCGCCGCCTCAACCACAGAATTCAGCACATTGTTCCCATCGCCAAGCCACGCCACCTCTAACCCTGGCAGGCTTTTGCCATGTTCGACCAGCGTCAGAAGATCGGCAACAATCTGGCAGGGATGCGATAGATCCGTCAGACCGTTGATGACCGGAACGGTCGCATGATGCGCAAGCTCTTCAACATTTGCATGGTCATCGGTACGGATCATGATGGCATCAACATAACGCGACAACACCTGCGCCGTGTCGGCGACAGTTTCACCGCGACCCAACTGCATTTGCCCTGATGCCATGAAGATGCTGTCACCGCCAAGCTGCTTCATCGCCATCTCGAAGGACGTGCGTGTGCGCGTCGAATTTTTCTCGAACACCATCGCGAGCGTATGTCCGGCCAGCGGCGCATCGGCGTCCGGCCGCCCCTTGGGCCACCCCTGTCGTGCTGCTTTCCTGTCCATGGCGTCGGAAAGCATGTGCGCGATTGCATCGCCGCCCGCGTCGCCCAGATTCAGGAAATGACGTGTCATGCAGCTTGGGGCATTTGGTAGCTGGCAGCACCAGCCGAAAGTTTTTCCATGAACGTCTGGATCTCGGCGTCGCCGATATTCAGCGGCGGTAAGACGCGGAACGTGTTGTCCCCTGCCGCTACAAGCAGCAGTCCGTGATTGTCACGCAAATGGGCAACAAATGCGCGCGTTTCATGAGTCATCATGACCCCAAGCATCAGGCCTTTGCCGCGCACACCGGTGAAGAGGTCTGGGTAATTGCCGATAAACTGTTCAATCGTCGAACGCAGCTTGTCGCCTGTTGCACGCACCTGCGCGAGAAATTCCTCATTGGCCACAACGTCCCATACCGCTTGACACGCTGCCATCGCGAAAGGGTTGCCGCCATAGGTGGAGCCATGCGTCCCAACGACCATACCTCTGGCCGCTTCTTCCGTGGCGAGGCAGGCACCGACGGGGAAACCGCCGCCTAAGCCTTTTGCCGTCGCCATGATATCGGGCGTGATGCCATATTGCTCATACGCATACAGCGTCCCTGAGCGCGCAACACCGCATTGCACTTCGTCCAGGATCAGCAGGATGCCATGTTCGTCGGCCAATGCCCGCAATCCCTGAATAAAGGCGTCCGATGCCGGGCGCACACCGCCCTCGCCTTGGATAGGCTCAACAAGAAAAGCGGCCGTTCTTGGTCCAACCGCCGCCTTTGCGCCTTCGAGATCATCGAAGTCGACATATTTGAAGCCCTCAAGCAAAGGCATGAAGCCCTTGTGCATCTTCTCCTGATTGCTCGCCGAAATCGTTGCCATCGTCCGGCCATGGAAAGCATTTTTGAAGGTAATGATTTCGAACCGGTCGCTGCCCTGGCTTTGGTGATATGCGCGCGCGGTCTTGATCGCGCATTCAACCGCTTCAGCGCCCGAATTGGTAAAGAATACGGTGTCGGCAAATGTTGTATCCACCAGCCGCTGGGCAAAGGCTTCGCCTTGCGGGCTGCCATAGAGGTTGGACACGTGAATAAGCGTCGCCGCCTGATCCTGAATAGCCTTTGTCAGATGCGGGTGGCCGTGGCCAAGCAGGTTCACAGCAATGCCTGCGGCGAAATCCAGCGCGCGGCTGCCGTCTTCGGAAATCAACCATGCACCTTCACCGCGAACCGGTCGAAATCCACAGCGCGGATAGACTGGCATCAAGGGCGTAATCGTCATGGTTTTGTTCCTTCCAACCAAATATTTGGCATATTCCAAAAGCCAAAAAGCGGCCCCA
>JANMJX010000172.1:0-1859 GCA_031371575.1 Sphingomonadales bacterium | reverse complement strand
GTTGTCTGCCGAACATGCGGCAACGCGCGCGCAAGTCGCGAAGGCACTTGCCGACGGGCAAATGGCGAGCGAGAGCCTCCATGATGACGAACTAGACGCGATCCGCGAGCAGTATCGACGGTTCACGGCTGCCGAGATCTTACCGCATGCGCATCAATGGCATCTCGCCAATGAACTTATCCCTGATGAAACCATAGCCAAAATGGCGGCGCTCGGCACTTTTGGGATTTGCATACCCAGCGAATTCGGCGGGCTGGGCATGTCGAAGCTGGTGATGTGCGTAGTGACTGAAGAGCTGTCGCGCGGCTGGATCGGCGCCGGATCGCTCAGCACGCGATCGGAGATAGCCGGCGAGCTGATAACGATGAGCGGCACGCCCGATCAAAAAGCCTATTGGCTACCCAAAATTGCATCCGGTGCGACGCTGCCGACGGCGGTGTTTACGGAGCCTGACACCGGTTCTGATCTGGGGGCGCTGCAGACACGTGCCAAACGCGCGAATGGCCACTGGGTAGTAGACGGTTCGAAAACGTGGATTACCCATGCGAGCCGCTCCGACCTGATGACCATTCTCGTCCGCTCCTTGCCGGATGTGAAGGGCTATTCCGGCCTTTCCATGTTGCTTGTGCCCAAGCCACGCGGGACCCAAGCCAATCCCTTTCCTGCGGAGGGCATGTCGGGTAGCGAAATCGAAGTGCTGGGTTACCGCGGGATGCGCGAATATGCCCTGCAGTTTGATGGCATGGTTGCACCCGCCGATGCATTGCTTGGCGGCGAGGAAGGGCAGGGCTTCAAGCAGTTGATGCGCACTTTTGAAGGCGCGCGCATCCAGACCGCCGCGCGTGCGGTCGGTGTGGCAAAACGTGCGATGGAGCTGGGCGTGGACTATTCGATCAACCGCAAGCAATTTGGTAAGACCATCATCGCATTTCCACGCGTGGCGGACAAGATTGCGATGAGCCTCGCCGATTTCGTCATGGCGCGCGAGCTGACCTATGCGGCGGCGCGCGCAAAGGATTCGGGCAAAAGATGCGATATTGAGGCTGGCATGGCCAAGCTGCTTGCCGCGCGCGCCGCATGGAGCAATGCAGATGCTTCGCTGCAAATTCACGGTGGTAACGGCTATGCGCTCGAATATGAGATCAGCCGCATATTGTGTGACGCGCGTATCTTGAACATTTTTGAAGGGGCGGCAGAAATACAGGCGCAGGTGATTGCCAAAGGCCTCGTTGGGGGCGTGAAGTGATGGGTGCTTGGGATGCCTGGATTGGACGCACCGAAACGCGGACCGATCGGATAGACGATGGGCTGGTTGCGCGATGGCTTGCCACCTTCGATCGCAATGTGCCTTCCGACGGCGCATTGCCGCAAGGAATTCACTGGTGCTTGTGCCTGCCCGATGTGCCCACTGCGCAGCTTGGTACAGATGGCCATCCTGTGCGGGACAACAGCCAGGAGAGCTTCCTCCCGCCGGTCCCGCTGCCGCGCCGAATGTGGGCCGCAAGCAAAGTCGACTTCGGCGCTCCGCTAAAAACGGGAGAGGTGGTCTTCCGCACATCGCAGATCCAATCGATCAATGAAAAATCGGGTGCATCTGGCAGGCTTGTCTTTGTCGATGTTGCGCATGAAACAGTTGGGGAAAGTGGCGTTGCGATCAGCGAGGTGCAGAGCATCGTCTATCGCAACGCCGCCGCAGCCGATGTACCTTTAACGCCGCTGCCCACTGGAGAAGGCTTTGATGCAGCCGTATGGGACGCCCATCACGTAATCACGCCTAACACGCCCCTGCTGTTCCGCTTCTCGGCGCTGACGTTCAACAGCCATCGCATCCATTATGATCTGCCTTATGCTCAAGATGA
>JANMJX010000154.1:0-20141 GCA_031371575.1 Sphingomonadales bacterium | reverse complement strand
GCCTTTTCCTCTTCCACAACCTGAAGCACCTTCCAACGGTCGCCTGTGGCCTGTTCAGCGTAATAATCGGCGACGCGCGGACGCAAGAAGCGTTCATTGTGATCGCGGATTCGGTCCCGCCAGTAAGTTTGCTTGTCGGTGAGATCGAAATCCATGACTCATTCCTCTTTCAGATTTAATTGGTCGGTTAACTGGCAGACTCTGCCGCTGTGTTCAAGACGCGCAAGCGTTCATTATGACTTTCGCGTGAAATAGGGAAATGCCGCAAGATGAGGATGCCGATGATTCCCAATACAAGCACTGTCCCCATATAATAGAGCGCGAGCCCATCGAGCACGGCAACATCGACTTCGCCTGGCGCCGCATTTTGCGGGAAATTGGCGAAAGTCAGGATCATGCCGGCGGCAAATGTGCCAATGCCGACGGCGCATTTCTGCATGAAGAAATAGCCTGCAAAAAACAGGCCTTCGGAACGCCTGCCCGTTTCCTGCTGCGATGCTTCAACCACATCTGCCATCATCGACGACGTCAGCATCATCATGCCGACCGCTGCGCTGTTGGCGATGGTCATCAACGCAAACATATAGAGGATCGACGGGTCCGATGGTGCGCCCGGTACCAGGTTGAGCAGCCAGCTACCGTATAATGCCGAGGTGAAAGTCAACGATATAAGGGCAAGCAGGATTGCCGCAAATTTCTTGCCCAGTCGCGCGGACAAGGGCGGGACGATGATGAAAGCGATTATCACTGTCGCGAATAGAATAAGCGCATAATAGAGCAATTCTGTCTGCTTCAACTGCCACAAAAAGGCGAGTTGGTAATTGGTCAGCGCAAAGGTCAAACCTTGGTTGATGAGGCCAAACAACGCTGCAGAGACAAGCCACAGAAACGCCCGGTTGGACAAGGTTGCCTTCATCTCGGCAAAGGCATGGCCTATGCCGGCACCGCGCGGAGCAGGCGGTGATTGCTTTGCCACATGACGGTGCTGGCCAAGCGCGGAAATAAGCACTGCGCCGCTCATCATCAGCGCGCTCCAAACCGAATATGCGTCATATCCGGCGGGGTCGCTCACACCCTTTTGCCCGGTAAAGAAGATGCCATAGGCGAAAATCAGCATGAGCAACCCGCCAGCCCAGCCGAACAGGAAACGATAGCGCATCAGCCGCGTGCGTTCGTCATAGTCGCCCGTCAGTTCGGGAACGAGGGCGATGGACGGCACTTCGCACATTGCAACGAGGGTGCGCGCCAATACGGCGGTGCAGAACAGCCAGATGATGGTTCCTGTCTGTTCCATTTCGGGCGGGTGCCACAATAGCAGCCAGATAATACCAAGCGGAATAGCCGCGCCGTAAAGCCAGGGCAGGCGTCTGCCCCATTTGCTTTGCGTGCGGTCGGATAGCTCGCCAATGATAGGATCGGCAAAGGCATCGAAAATCAACGCAGCCATGATGACTGTGCCCACGATGCCCGCATCAATGCCAAGCACCTGATTGTAGAAAATCAGCAGGAAAACCGAAAAACCATTGTCCTTGACGCCATACGCAACCGAGCCAAGACCATGCATGACCTTTAACGATCGGGGGAGTGCCACTGCTTCAACCATGAGGGGTTAAATATCAAAGCGCAAAAAGGCGCGTTTTCCGGCGAATCGCACGATGTTTCTCTCCAGTCTCCGCTCGCCATGCTAGGCGCGCAACGCAGCCTGTCAATCGCGATGCAAATGACGTTACGGCATGCATTGTTCGCCGATAAAGGCTTGCGTTTGCGTCCGCAACGGCCCAAAAATTCATCAAGCAATTAACAGGAGAGCGTCATGTCCGACCTTGAAACATTCCGTGCCGAGGCTCGCGCCTGGCTGGAAGAAAACTGTCCCGCCGAAATGCGCAAGCCCGCAAAGGGTGACGACGATGTCTGCTGGGGCGGCCGCAATTTCGTTTTTCAGTCCGAAGCGCAAAAATTGTGGCTCGAACGCTGCGTTGCCAAGGGCTATACTGTACCTGATTGGCCAAAAGCTTATGGCGGCGCGGGTTTAAGCCCACAGGAAACCAAAGTTCTGCGCCAGGAAATGGCGAAGCTTGGTTGCCGATCGCCCCTCAACAGCTTTGGCATCTGGATGCTTGGCCCGGCCTTGCTGAAATTCGGCACCGAGGAGCAGAAGGTGCATTATATGGGCCAGATTGCACGCGGCGAAATCCGCTGGTGCCAGGGCTATTCCGAACCTGGCTCAGGTAGCGATCTAGTATCAATGCAGACCTTCGGCGACGACAAGGGCGACCATTGGGTCGTCAACGGCCAGAAAATCTGGACGTCATATGCCGACAAAGCCGACTGGATTTTCTGCCTTGTCCGCACCGACAAGACCAACAAATATCAGGGCATCAGTTTCCTGTTGTTCGACATGGAAACGCCCGGCGTCTCGACAAAGCCCATCAAGCTGATTTCAGGCAACTCGCCCTTCTGTGAGACATTTTTCGACAATGTTGTGGTTCCAAAGAATCAGATCGTTGGCGAACTGAACCGGGGCTGGGACGTTGCCAAATATCTGCTTGGCCATGAACGCGAGATGATCTCCGGCATGGGCGGCGATGGTGGCGTGACCTCCATCGGTGCCGCAATGAAGGCGACCTTGTCCGAAGAGCCCGTGCTGCGCGCGCAAATGGCCTTGTTCGATGTCGATAACCTCACCTTCCGCGCCCATGGCGAACGGTTCATGGACGAATGGAAAACCGGCGCGGCGCACCCTGCTTATTCGAACCTGATGAAATATGTCGGGACCGAACTGAACAAGAAACGCAACGAGTTGGTGATGTCGATTGGCGGCAGCCAGGCGCTCGAGTGGGAGAGCGCGCGCTCGAACGGCGGTTCCAAGGCGCGCAACTGGTTGCGGACCAAAGCGAACTCGATCGAGGGCGGCACCAGCGAAGTCATGCTGAATGTCGTGTCGAAACGCATTCTCGAAATGCCGGGCGGATAATTACACAGAACGTCGCTCCAGCGTAAGCTGGAGCCTATCACGTGTATCCGTCGTGATCGAGAGACGACATGGGCCCCAGCTTTCGCTGGAGCGACGAATTGCATAAAGGCTTTTTAATATGGCGATGACCTTGAACGATGACCAGAACATGCTGCGCGACAGCGCGCGTGATTTCATGGCAAGCGAAGCACCCGTCACCCATTTCCGCAAGTATCGCGACATGGGCTGCAAGGACGGATTCAGCCACGGCTTGTGGAAGCAATTTGCCGAGATGGGCTTTACCGGCATCCTTATCCCCGAAGCCGATGGCGGCATGGGCATGGGCCATATCGAGGCAGGCATTGTGCTGGAGGAAATTGGCCGCAACCTTTCACCGTCGCCATTTCTGACCACCTCAGTTGCGGCCGTCGAGGCGTTGAAGCTTGCGGACAAGGCCATGCGTGACCGCTGGTTCCCTGGCATATTAGCTGGTGAAACGGTCATTGGTATTGCCATCGAGGAAGGCGTGAAGCACAGGCCCGAGAAGATCGCTTGCGTCGCGACACGTAGCGGCAATGGTTTCAAGCTGACAGGGCAAAAGCAATTTGTCGTGCAGGGCGCATCGTCCGACATGCTGATCGTGGCTGCGCGCACTGCGGGCGCGGCGGGCGAGACCGATGGGCTGACGTTGTTTGCGGTGGAAAAGGATGCGGCAGGGCTGTCGATGGAGGCCGCGCGCTTGCTCGACTCTGCCGTTGCTGCGCATGTGACGCTCGATGGCGTTCAGGTCGATGCCGATGCCGTGATTGGAGATGTGGACGGCGGATGGAGCGTCCTCTCCAAAATGCTCGACGCTGGACGTGTTGGCGCTGCTGCCGAAATGGTGGGCGTGGGCACAGGCGCGATGGACATGACGTTCGACTATCTGAAAACCCGCAAGCAGTTCGACCGCGTGATTGGCGAGTTTCAGGCGCTTCAGCACCGCGCTGCGCATCTCTATGGCGAAATGGAAGGCGCGCGTTCGATTGTGCTCAAGGCGCAGTCCCTGATGGATGAGGGGCACGCCAAGGCGGAGCTTTATGTCGCGGCGGCCAAGGCGAAAGCTGGCCTTGCCTGTAACCTGGCGGTGCGCGAAGGCGTACAGATGCATGGCGGCATCGGCATGACCGACGAATATGATATCGGCCTCTATATGAAGCGCGACCGCAGTCTGAACGAGTTTTTTGGTGACGCTTATTATCATGCAGACCGCGTCGCCACGATGAACGGATATTGAAAGCTGCTCCCCTCCCGCAGAGGGGGGGGTCGGGGGAGGGCTGGTGCCTTCTTCCTCGTAAGATTGCTCGCCCGTGGCGAGCCCCACCCCTAACCCCTCCCGCAAGCGGGAGGGGAACTGTCAGGAGAGAGACATGGACATCAACACATTATTCAACCTCAATGGCCGCGTTGCGGTCGTGACCGGCGGCTCGCGCGGCATCGGCAAGATGATCGTCGAGGGCTATTTGAAGGCGGGCGCAGCGCGAGTCTATATCAGTGCGCGCAAGGTCGACCAGATCGAAGACACCGTGGCAGAGTTCGGCGATCAGGTCATTGGCTTGCCATGTGACCTGTCGACCGTTGAGGGCTGTCTCTCGCTTGCGGAACAGATCGCTGCACGCGAGGAAAAGGTCGACATTCTGGTGAACAATGCTGGCGCTGCATGGGGCGCGGATTTCGGCCAGTTTCCCGAGGCTGGTTGGGACCGGGTCATGGACCTGAACGTCAAATCCCTGTTCTTCCTCACCCAAGCCCTGCATCCGCAGTTAAAAGCGGCGGCGACCTTTGACCGGCCCGGCAAGGTCATCAACATCGCATCGATCGATGGCCTGCGCATCAACCCGTGGCAGACCTACAGCTATCAGGCGTCCAAAGCTGCGGTGATCCATTTGACTCGCCGTCTTGCTGCAGAGCTGGTGAAAGACAATATCCTCGTGTCAGGCATTGCGCCGGGCGCATTCCAGTCGGACATGAACAAGGCGGCGCGTGACCATGCGGATGCGGTGGGCAAGAATATACCCTTTCCCCGCATCGGAACGCCTGAAGACATGGCCGGGCTTGCGATTTTCCTTGCGGCACGGGCAGGCGATTACATCGTTGGCGAAACCAGTGCCTGCGATGGCGGGATCGTCAATGCCTCGCTTCCAGGCAACGGTATCGCACCATAGACAGCCATTTCGCCCATAAATTTGGGGCTAATCGACGCATTTCTGGGAAAAAACGCGTCAGTTGCAAAACATGCAACTTACCCTATTCTTTTCGCAATTGCAGCATAAACCACCCATGGCTATTTGGACATCAACGGCAAGCGATTGTCGAAACGCAAATTGACCGGGCGGCACCCTCCTCCTCTCTCCCCCCGCCCCCGGACAATTCTTACGGCCCCCATGCACGGCGTGGGGGCCGTATCTTTTTCAGCTCAGAAGTTGTTCTCCATTTTGTCCACCGCGAAGTGCGGCGCCTGTGGATAAGTCCGTAATTTGCACTTTGCGCGACTCGAAAAGCATGACAACTTCAAGTCATCAGGCAGGAACGCTTCGAGACAAAGCAGGACCGGAAACGGGAATGCAGAGTTGAGAAAAGGGAATGTAGGATCGCCGAAATGATAGGCAAACTGTCGCAAGACAGGAAATGTGATCAGATTGGTGGGTACGAAGAAAACGAATATCATGTGCGGCGACACGCAAGTGACGCAACGACGGATAGGATACCCAAAGTACCGTGGCAAACCGAGGAAGCCTTCGGGTGAAATTGGAGAGCCGGACGTCAGACAGAGGTGCTTATGGTCCTTGTGGCCACGAAATCCAAACTCAGACGCAGTGGGCGCTGGTAGCAATGCCAGCGCCCATTTTATTTTGTGTAAGTGGGATTAAGAGCCTGGCAACGACCAAGGCGAGCCAAACGATCTCGCGCAAGCGCAAGCGGCGATAGGCTGAGAGCGAAGTTGAAATTAGTGTAAGCGCCGACCTTAATGGTCTTATGCCAAATATGTGACGCATGCGGGGGACTTCGACATGTTTATTGGTCATTGGTCAGCTTCATTGGTTGCCGCAACGCATAAAAACGCGCCGAGTTTACCAGTGCTGTTCATCGCTGCGCAGCTGGTTGATTGGGCGTTTTTCCTGTTCGTGATGGTCGGTATTGAATCGATGCGGATTACGCCGGGCATTTCGGTCATGAGCCCGATGGATTTATACCATATGCCCTATACACACAGCCTTCTTGGAGCAGCCGTCTGGGCGGCCGGCTTTGGTGCAGTCATATTTGTTGCAAGTCGTAACCGGATCGCCGCAATTATCGGCGCGCTCGTTGTGCTGTCGCATTGGTTTATAGACTTGCTGGTGCATGTTCCTGATCTCACTGTCGCAGGCAACCCGCCAAAGCTGGGATTTGGATTGTGGAACTATCCTGCCATCGAGATGCCGCTTGAACTTGTCCTTACATTTGGTGCGCTGTGGCTTTACGCGCGAAAGGCACAGCCAAAGACCGCGCCACTGATGACGCTTGCGGCAATCATGCTGGCACTTCAGTTGTTTAATTGGTTCGGTCCTGTTGCGGCAGAGGTCACGCTAGGCACCAGCCTGCTCGCATTGTTCGCGTACGCACTTGTCACGCTTGTATCCTATTGGGTGGCGCGCGGCGTTTCTGTCCCGCGATAGATTTCTCGGGCAAAGCTTTGGTGGGTTTGGCTCATGGCTGTTTACATGATGCAGCTTCATCGATGAGGGTGCTTAGATTCAAACAGGCTGGATAAATACAGGCGGCCTCGCTAAGGCCGTTTCATGTCTGAAATCACACCCCAAATCGTCGCTGACCATGGTCTGAATGAAGAAGAATATGCGCGGATATTGTCCGCGATGGGGCGTGAACCCAATCTCGTTGAGCTTGGCATATTTTCGGTGATGTGGTCCGAGCATTGCTCGTACAAATCTTCACGCATTCACCTCAAGAAATTGCCAACCGAGGCGCCATGGGTCATTTGCGGTCCAGGTGAAAATGCAGGCGTTATCGACATTGGCGAAGGCCCCAATGGCTCCAAGCTTGCCGCGATTTTCAAAATGGAATCGCATAACCACCCGTCCTATATCGAACCTTATCAGGGCGCAGCGACGGGCGTTGGCGGTATCCTGCGCGATGTATTCACGATGGGCGCGCGGCCAGTGGCTAATATGAACGCGCTGCGTTTCGGACGGCCTGACCACCCCAAGATGAAGCATCTGGTGCAGGGCGTTGTGGCGGGCATTGGCGGCTATGGCAATTGCGTTGGCGTGCCCACTGTGGGCGGCGAAACCAATTTCCATGCTGCTTATGATGGCAATATTCTGGTCAACGCGATGACCGTTGGCGTCGCCGACCAGGACAAGATTTTTTACTCGGCAGCAACTGGCCTGGGTAACCCCATCGTCTATGTCGGTTCAAAGACGGGCCGCGACGGCATTCACGGCGCGACCATGGCCTCGGCGGACTTCGGGGCTGACATCGAGGAAAAGCGGCCAACGGTTCAGGTGGGTGATCCGTTTACGGAAAAGCTGCTGATCGAAGCATGCCTTGAACTGATGGCGTCGGACGCGATTGTCGCGATTCAAGATATGGGCGCTGCTGGCCTGACCTCGTCCAGCGTCGAAATGGCAACCAATGGCAAGGCCGGGATCATCCTCGACATGGACAAGGTGCCGTGCCGCGAAGACGGCATGACGCCTTATGAAATGATGCTGTCCGAAAGCCAGGAGCGCATGCTCATGGTGCTCAAGCCCGGCCGCGAGGAATTTGCCAAGGCGATCTTCGACAAATGGGAACTGGATTTTGCGGTGATTGGCGAAGTCACAGATACTGGCCACATGGTGCTGACTTGGAAGGGCGACGTCGTGTGCGACATTCCGCTTGGGCCATTGGCCGAGGACGCGCCGCTGTACGACCGCCCCGCCGCATCAAAGGCGGAATATGCCGCCTGGGCAAATGTCCAGCCATTGGGCGATGTGCCAGCCAGCACCGATATCGGCGCGGATCTGCTCAAGCTGATGGCCTGCCCGGATCTCGCCAGCCGCGCCTGGATCTGGCAGCAATATGACAGCCAGGTTGGCGGCGACACCGCGCAGCTTTCGGGCGGCGATGCAGCGGTTGTCCGAATCCACGGCACCAACCGTGCGCTCGCGATGAGCACGGACTGCACGCCGCGTTATTGCTATGCTGACCCTTATGAAGGCGGGAAACAGGCCGTCGCCGAAACCTATCGCAACATCAGCGCTGTTGGCGCAACGCCGCTGGCGATCACCAACTGTCTGAATTTTGCCAACCCGCAACGCCCCGAAATCATGGCGCAGATTGTCGGTTGTCTTGAGGGCATGGGCGACGCCTGCCGTGCGCTTGATTACCCGATCGTGTCGGGCAATGTGTCGCTGTATAATGAAAGCAAGGCGACCGGTGTTGGCAGTGCTATTTTACCGACGCCAGCTATCGGCGGTGTCGGCGTGCTTGAAGATGTCGGCAAAATGGCGACAATCGGTTTCAAGGGTGCGGGCGAAACGGTTCTTTTGATTGGCTTCACCGCCGGGCATCTGGGCCAGTCATTGTGGTTGCGCGAACTGCACGGGCGGGAGGCAGGCACACCGCCGCCAGTCGATCTTGCTGTCGAACGCCGCCATGCTGAATTTGTGCGCGGCCTGATCGATTCGGTTAGCGTCACTGCAGTCCATGATTGCGCCGATGGCGGCGTGCTCGTTGCAGTCACGGAAATGGCCTTGGCCTCCAATATCGGCGTGAAGCTTGATCTGCCGCCGTTGCCTAACCTTGCTGCCATACTCTTTGGCGAAGACCAGGGGCGCTATGTCGTTGCGACGCGCGATTCAGCAGCGCTGCTGGCTGCGGCCAAGGATGCGGGGATATTTGTGACATCGCTGGGCGTTGCGCAGGGTGATACCATCACAGGTCCAGAATTTTCCGTTACACTCGCGGATTTACGCGCTGCACATGACAGCTTCTTCAAGGACTGGATGGAAAGCTGACGCCTGAGGCCTCAGGCCTCTTTCAAGCGACGGCCGCCAGCAAATTATAGGGATCAATGCCGTCCGAACGCATCGCTTCGTGCGCGGCTTTATAGGCCGTCGGCGTTGGAATGCCGAGCCGCTTGCGTGCATCGGCCAAAGGCTCACGCAGCAAAGCAATGATGTCTTCATGCACCAAATTCTTGGCCGCCTTGCCTATCCGGTATCCCTCATGCACTGCTTTCATGATAGGCGCCGATGGGGCAACACGACGTTTCAATTCTATGCCGCCTGCGTAAGCGATGAACCCAACACCCAGATTTCGATTTTGCGCATAGGTAAAGGCCAATACGCATTGTTCACCCAAGGCGTCGCGGCCATAGCCAGTCAAAATATGGTGCAAATCATGCGTATCGCGCAGCCGGTCACCATAACGGTCAATGCCGTCTTCGAACCGCATGCCGGCAGTGGTGAATTTGGCATATTCGGCTTCGAGACCAGCCGCGGACAGGCCCTCGCGCTCCATGAAATCAACATAAGCACGGCCAACGGTTCCCGCCGGCAGTTGCTTGAGCGTGTCATGGTCATCAAGAATGTCGATCAAACGCTGGTCAGATGCGAGCAGATTTTGCCCTTTGTCGCTGTGCCAGAATTTTTCGGCGACTGCCCGGAATTTGCGACCGCGCAATGCAGCGATGATGTGAAATACCTGCTCGGTATCTTCCTTGTCCGCCATCAGGTTGCGGAAATGGTGCCAAGCCTTGAGCGGACGAAATTCGCTCTCCGGACGGTCCGGATGGTGGAACGGGATGACAGGGGCGGACGTGGCCATTACGGTACTCCATCGAATCTAGCTATCATGCAATTATTCCTTACCTACATTGATGTCAATAACAAAAACTTAACATGCTGGTGTGTCGGGTAAAGTCATTGGATCCGTTGGATAATGCCAGGAGTTTCATGCAACCATCTGCCGACAGATTTGTAACATTGGACGCCATGCGCGGTTTTGCGGTCATGGGCATATTGGCCATGAACATCATCGGCTTTGCGATGCCCGAATGGGCATATATCACACCCGAAGCCTATGGCGGTGACAGCGTCGCCGACCGCGCAAGCTGGTTTCTTTCTTTTATCTTGATCGATGGAAAAATGCGCGGGCTGTTCTCGCTCTTGTTTGGCGCAAGCATGATGCTTGTCATCGACCGCGCAACTGCCAAAGGAGAAAGCGCAGCGCACGTGCATTACCGGCGCATGGTCTGGCTAATGCTATTTGGCCTCGCGCATTATTTCCTCATCTGGTTTGGCGATATCCTGTTTTTATATGCCATCGTCGGCATGATCGCCTTCAGGTTCCGGGATTGGCCCGTCCGGCGGCTCGTGATAGCAGCGCTGATCATATTTGGATTGGGGTTGGTCATGTGGGGGCTTCAATTTGGCGCGCTTCAATGGCTGCAATTCGTGGCAACTCAGCCCGACGCGCCTGCCAACACGGTGCGCCAATATCGGGAGATGATGGCCAGCTCGAGTTTTGATATGAACCCTGCTGCCGAACTGGCGCTGCACCGCGGCGCATATGGCGGCATCGTTGCCGACAAGCTGAGCGATTGGAGCGCACCGCTTTCGACCTTGCTGGAATCGATTTGCGAGACTTTGCCGCTAATGATGATTGGTATGGCGACGAACAAAAGCGGGTTCATCACGGGTGCATGGGACGTGTCCGAATATCGGCGTTGGGCGTCCTGGCTCGTGCCTTTGGGGTTGTTGCTGACGACCCTATTGGCGGGATGGATGATCTTCGTGAACTATGATCGCATTACTGCGCTTGCGCTCTTTTTCTTTTGGGGGGCCATTCCACGCCTGATGTTGACCATGGGCTATGCCGCGTTGTTGATCCTATTGATCCGCAAATATCATGACCATCCCATGCTCGCCCGCGTTGCGGCAGCAGGTCGCGCGGCGTTCAGCAACTATCTTGGCACCAGCATCATCATGACCACCATCTTTTATGGTTATGGTTTTGGCCTTTTTGGTCATGTGAGCCGCGTTGGCCTGTGGTTGTTTGTGCTGGGCGCTTGGGTCATCATGCTTGCCTGGTCAAAACCATGGCTCACGCAATTCCATTACGGCCCCCTTGAGTGGCTGTGGCGAAGCCTGGCGCGTGGGAAATTGCAGCACATGCAGCGATAATGCTATTGCAATCAATTCGCATTAACGGTAAGACGAATCCATAGGAGTTTATCCATGGTTGTTTGCGTGTGTAATGCCATAAGGGAAAGGGACCTTCGCGCTGCTGTGCGCTGCGGTTCCGAAAAACCACATGATGTCTATGCGCGCCTTGGCCGTAAGCCAAAATGCGGCCAGTGCCTGTCCTTTGCCCGCAATATCATCAGCGCCGGACCTGCAACCGCGTAGCAATAGCGTACTGAAAAATAGCGGCTTTCGCACTATTTTCGGCCTTCACAACATCAGGTTTCGCGTTATCATCTTACCATCAACAGTCAGGATACAGCCATGAAGGGTGACGCTAAGGTTATTGAGTTTCTGAATGAGGCGCTCCGCAACGAGCTGACCGCCGTCAACCAATATTGGTTGCATTACCGAATGCTCGACAATTGGGGCGTGTCACGGCTGGCTGATTTCGAACGCCATGAGTCGATTGATGAAATGAAGCATGCCGACAAATTGTCGGAACGGATATTGTTTCTCGATGGCTTGCCCAATTTCCAGTTGCTTGGCCGTCTGCGGATCGGTGAAACGGTCGAGGAGATATTGAAAGCTGATCTCGAGCTTGAATATGAAGCGCTGCCATTATTGAAGGACGCGATCGCCTATAGCGAGAGCGTCCGCGATTATGTCAGCCGCGACTTGTTCGCCGACATATTGGAGAGCGAAGAAGAGCATGTCGATGTGCTTGAAAAGCAGTTTGATATGATCGCCCGCATGGGTATCGAAAACTATATCCAGCTGCAGTCAAAACCGGTTGAAGATTAACGCCAGTTTCGACGGCGTTTCGGCCTAGCAGTAATTCATCCCGCCCAAACTGCCGCGTTGCAATGCATTTGCGGGCTTGCGTTCAACCAACGGGCTGGCTTCAGCTTCAAGCGCCGCAAGTGTTGCCTCGAAAATGGGGCGCAATTGTACAATTTTTTCCACCAATTCGGATGGATCAATCTGGATTTCGACATAATGCCGCGCGGCGACTTCGATTTCTTCGGCCAAAAGGGCAAGCCCATGTGCGCCAAACTGCCACGCTTCGCCCTTCAAGGTATGCGCGGGAATAACCAATTTTGCCGAATCCTTCAGCCGCAGGGCTTCCTCAATAGCACTTACCGATTTGATACCATCATCGCGGAAATAGCCCAAGATCCGCACAAAACCGCCCCCGAGCAAGTTGCGCGTTTCGGCAAAAGCCTTCCAGTCAATCAGATCATCGGGCAAGTCAGTCAAAATATCACTCCAGCGAATGCGCAAATACATGTCTCGGCGCGACACTACATTCAGAGAGGTAAACAGAGCGTTGACAACACCGCGCGATGACTTGCGGTGACTAACCGTTATCGGCGAAGGGATTTTTGGACGAACGGAAGTTGATACGCACGGGGACGGCGCCGAAATCCAGATCGCGGCGAATGCCGTTGAGCAGATAGCGGGCATAGCTTGCTGGCAATTCGTCGGTGCGGTTGCCAAAAATGACAAAGGTAGGCGGCCGGTTGCGCGCCTGAGTCATGTATCGCAGCTTGATCCGCTTGCCGCCGGGGGCAGGGGGCGGGTTTGCCGAGATTGCCGCTTCGAACCAACGGTTAAGGATGCCAGTCGGCACACGCTTGTTCCATGCCTCACGCGCCTCAAACGCAGCCGAAATCAACTGGTCGAGGCCTTTGCCCGTCAAGCCGGAAACTGCGATCATCGGAACGCCCTTTAACTGGGACAGACCTTCCTCGAGCGCAGCCCTGATGCCTTTGAACAGGCCACTGCCGTCAACAGCCACATCCCATTTGTTGATCCCGATGATCAGCGCGCGGCCTTCCTGAATGACATGGTCCGCAATCTTCAGATCCTGAACTTCAAGGCCCTTGGTCGCATCCAGCAGCAGAACGACGACTTCGGCAAAATCAATCGCGTGGCGCGCGTCGGCAACCGAGAGCTTCTCCAGCTTATCCTGCACCTTGGCGCGTTTGCGCATCCCTGCGGTGTCAATCAGCCGCACGCGGCGTTCCACCAGCATCGGCGGAATGTTGCCCTCTTCGTCGGGCTCGCGCTCCTTCGGGCTAGGATCGGTCCAGATCCAGTCGACCGAGATGCTGTCGCGGGTAATGCCCGCTTCGGGCCCGGTAATCAGCCGGTTTTCACCAAGCAACTTGTTGATGAGCGTCGACTTGCCTGCGTTTGGCCGACCAACAATCGCCAGCTTCAATATGGCATCGGGCGCCTCGGGGTCGGGGACCTCAAAGGAACCGCCGTCAATATGCGGCAAGAGTGACTGGAACAGATCGGCCATGCCTTCGCCATGCTCGCCGCTGATGGCAATCGGGTCGCCAAAGCCCAAGGCGTAGCTTTCCAATATGCCGTTGTCGCCTTGCTTGCCTTCGGCTTTGTTCACCGCAAGCACAACCGGCGTCGCACTGCTGCGTAACCAGCGAGCGATTTCCTCGTCAAGCGGCGTAACGCCAGCGCGGCCATCGATGAGGAACAAAGCAACCTGCGCGCCAGCGATGGCGGCCTCGGTCTGCATCCGCATTCTGCCGGGCAGGGTATCGGGATCCTCGTCCTCATAACCCGCGGTATCGACAATGGTGAATTCAAGGTCGAACAGCCGACCCTCGCCTTCGCGCCGGTCACGCGTGACGCCAGGCGTGTCGTCGACGAGCGCGAGTTTCTTGCCAACCAGCCGGTTGAACAAAGTGGACTTGCCGACATTGGGCCGACCGATAATGGCTACCGTCGGCAACATGCCGGCACTTCTCCTTTAGGGCCTATCCGCGAAACGCGGAAACACGGCCAGAATCGTCAAGAATATATAATGTGTTGTTGGCGACGATGGGGGCCAGCGACACATCGCTTTTTAGGTCAAAAACTTGAGTTGCATTGCCCTCTTCTGGGGCCACGGACCATACTGCGCCTTGCGAATTGGCCACAATCAAGCGGCCACCGGCTAGCACAGGACCATACCAGCTGATCGGGCCCTTTTTCTTCTCTTCATTATTGTAGCGCTGCAGTTTTGAAATCCAGCGAATCTTGCCACTTGCACGTGCAACGCACAGCAAACGGGCTTCGTCAGTCATCACAAACACCCAGTCACCGGACGTTACAGGTGTGGAGATGCCGGCGATGTTGATTTCCCAGATGCGCTGGCCACTAACCAGTTCATAGGATGCCATGCGTCCGCCCTTGCCAAGTGCAAACACCCGGCCACGGTCGATGACGGGATCAGCGTCAATGTCGGTCAGCGTCGATACCGATGTGGACATCGCGGTCCGCGACAAGGTGTCGCTCCACAGGCTTCGGCCATTTTCGTAACGATAGGCTGCAAGCTCGCCGCTGGAATAGCCGGCAATGACTGTGCCTTGCGCGGCAGCTGGGGCACCAACGCCGAATATGCCGGACGCGGAAACAGGGCCTGCCTCGTTCCACTGCGCTTCACCATCGGTTTGGCGCAGCGCGTAAACCTGGTTGTCCTGAGTCATCACATAGACGTTGCCGTTGGACAGCGTCGGTGCGCCACGCAATGGACCAGCCGGGCGTTTCTTCCAGACAAGTGCTCCAGTATCCGCTGCCAGCGATGCAACATCGCCCACTCCGTTGGTGGCAAAGACGTTGGTGCTTGTCGCACTCACTCCGCCGCCGAAGCGCGAAGACTTGCCATCATTTTCAACTTCAAGGGCGTTGGACCAGATTTGCGCGCCGCTGTTTGCATCAAAGGCAGTGACTCGCGCTGTGGTGTCGACCACATAAAGGCGACCATCGCTCATCACCGGACTTGCGGCAAGACGTGCACGTGGGTTGGCCCCCGTCACATTGGCTGACCAAATGCGCGTCAGGCCCTGGCCAAGTGCAACATGACCGGGTGATTTCGACGCATTGCCACCAGGCTGAGGCCAAGCTTCGTTCAAAACGGGGGCGGGAAGGACTACGGCGACGCTCGCCAAGGCAGGATCCACCTCGGTATCTCGCTCCGTGCCCAATATGTCGACACGGCTGCCAACGGTCGGAGTATTGTTCTTTTTGCCTGAGTCGCCGCGCACGCCATCAAGGACGGCGCAGCCACCCAATGCAGTTGTCGCGGCAAGTGCCAAAAGCAATTTGGTCAGGTTCTTCAATTTCACTCTCCCTTGGCGGCGGCTTCACGCGCGTTCGATGCCGCATTGCGCTTTTCGTCAACCTGAACGGTGTCGATGCCCAGCGCGCCAGCCATTTGCTGTGCCCGGCTGCGCAACGTTTGCGGCAGATCTTCCTGCTTTGCAATTTGCGCAAAGATGGGACCAGCAAGATTGTCCTTGCCCATCTTCACATAAGCAAGCGCAGTCAATTCGCCGGCGCTGCCAAACCATGGGTTACCAGGGGTAGCCAGCGGCTTCAGCCGGTCAACAACCTGCTGTGGCGCAAGCGTGTCAAATTCCGCGCTGACTTGCCGAATGAGCGCAAGGTCGCGGAATGTCTGCGGCAGGCTTTCGTCGCCAGCAACCTTGGCATATAAAGCCACGGCTTTCTTGGTTTCGCCATCTTCGCCAAGCAAATTGGCCTCAACCAGTTGCGCCATTGCGCGGTATCCAGGCTGCTCTGCCTTTGCGACCGTTGCCAGTTTCAGGCGGGCTTCTTTCTCTTGGCCAGCGCGCAACTTGTCCATCGCGTCGACAAAGGCTTCGCTTTGCAAATCGGCGGCGGCCTGTTGCTGGTTATGATACACAATCCAGCCGCCAAAGGCGAGAAGACCAGCAACCACTGCCGCCAGAAGCCACCGGCCATAACGCGTCCAGAAATTTGTCAGGTCACTTGCGCGGACGGCATCGTCCACTTCGCGCAAAAATGCCTCGTCGCTGCCGCTCCTGTCTTTTTCAGGGCGCTTTTCAATCGGTGTCAAAGCCAAAAGGGCCTCCGGATACGGTTAGTCACAATAGGTCGGTGCCGTCCTTAGCCGGACTCGGCCCGATAGGCCAGCCTGCTTTATGCAGGCTGGTAAAGCTGCTCGGGCCCTGGAAAGCTGCGGTCGCGCACGCCTGCGGCATATTCGCGCACGGCTTCTTCGACGCTTTGGCCCATATTGCCAAATTTCTTCACAAATTTGGGCACACGGTCAAACAGGCCAAGCATATCTTCAGCCACAAGAACTTGCCCGTCGCATTGCGCCGATGCGCCAATGCCAATAGTGGGACAAGCAATTTTCTGTGTGATTTCAATGGCGATTGGTTCAAGAACGCCCTCAATGACCATCGCAAAGGCGCCCGCGTCGGACATGGCGATCGCGTCTTCGACAATCGACTTGGCTTCTTCGGGGCTTTTGCCGCGGACGCCATAGCCTCCAAGAATGTTCACCGCCTGCGGAGTCAATCCGACATGCGCCATCACCGGGATACCGCGCGAGGTCAGGAACTCAACGGTCGGTGCCAAAACCCTGCCGCCCTCCAGCTTGACGGCTGCAGCGCCGGTTTCCTTGAGCAGGCGCGCGGCATTGCTGAATGCCTGCTCGGGCGAGGCCTCGTATGATCCAAACGGCATGTCGACGATCACCGCGGCATGATAGCTGCCGCGGACAACCGCTGCGCCATGCGCAGCCATCATTTCCATCGTGACCGCCACCGTGTGCGGCAGGCCGTAAATCACTTGCCCTAACGAATCTCCGACCAGCAGCATATCGCACTGCGGGTCCATCAGCGGCGCCATGCGCACGGTGTAGGCCGTCAGCATCACCAAAGGCTCCTTGCCTTTCTGTTGCCGGATGCGCGGTACGGTGAGGCGTTTCATCGGCGACGGCGTCGGGTTCGCGCGGCTGGTCGATGTGTCGAAGGTGAGCGTTTTTGGATGCGTAGACATAGCGCAAGGGCTTAGCCGCTAAACGCCGCGTACAAAAGCAAATTGCGTTTTACCCGAATGCGCGGCCTTGTCCGCCAGCGCGGAGACGGCGGGTTAACGACCCTGCGACATTGCCGCACATTTCGCGACAAGCCGGGACAGCTCGTCGACAGGAATGTCGTGATTGGGGCCAAAATTGAAGCAGGATTTGCCTTGCATGCGTTTGCGCAATGTATCGGAAATACCATCGAGCAACGAAGGATCGAGATAGACGGGAAAGAGGTGAAAGGAGACGTAGTTTTTCTTGATTTGAACAGCGGCAAACATTTCCGGCTTGCCATCGGTATTCACCGTCTCGAGATAATAATTGTCGGCCGTGTCGTGCTTGATGTGAAAATCGGCGTGATGCGCTGCAAGAATGTTTTTAAGCGTTAAAAAAACAAGCTCTGCCATTTCATTGTCCTATTGCGCCAGACCTCGCAGAGACCGCTTCTGTCACATTATCGCTGAAAATGCCATCGACACCTGCGGCCAAAAAGGCCTTTATCTCTGTCTCAACATCTCCAACATCGCGCGGGTCGATGCCTGATTTCTGCGCCAGCGGCAGGAAGTAGTTTTCGCGGCGGAATGTCCAGGGATGCACCGCAAGGCCGACCTTATGCGCATCGGTCACAAGGGTGGTTGGTTCGCCAAGATTGCCGAGTATCGTGCGCGGGATGACCAGGGCCTTGTTCGGGCCAATGCCGTCGGCATAGGTCGCGACGGTCTTCAGGCCCTCGGCTGTCGCCATTTGCGGATAGGTCAAATCGCTGCGGTCGGCAGGGCTGCCTTTTTCGTCCATCAACTGGATAAGCCGCAATTTGGTCTTGCGCCGCAGCGCTTTTAGATTTTCAACCTCGAACGACTGAATGAACACCGGTGCGCTTTTCTGGGTATGTCCAAATTTCGTCAGAATCGCCAATAACGGCGCCGCATGCGGCAGGCCAATCGAACCAAAATAACTTGGGTGCTTGGTTTCGGGATAGACGCCAATCGTCCGTCCGGTCGCAGCGCTTTGCGCTTTGGCAAGCTCCAGAATTTCCTGAAATGTCGGGATTTCGAACTGCCCGTCATAGGCCATATTGGCCTTGCGCAATTGCGGCAGTCGTTCCTTCGCGCGCAGCGTCTTCAATTCGGCGAGCGTGAAATCCTCGGTAAACCAGCCAGTCATTTTCTGGCCATCGATGGTCTTGGTCGTCTTGCGGTCTGCAAATTCGGCCTTGTCCGCCACATTGGTGGTTTCCGAAATCTCGTTTTCATGCCGCGCGACGAGGACGCCATCCTTGGTCAGGACCAGATCAGGCTCGATGAAATCCGCGCCTTGTTGAATGGCGAGGGTGTAGCTTGCTATGGTATGTTCGGGCCGCTCGCCGCTCGCGCCGCGATGCGCGATCACGATGACTTGGCCGTCGAGCGGTTTTTCCATGGCGTGGCTTTCCGAAGATGAACAGGCGCCAAGCAAGGCGGCGACGAGAAGCAGAATGTTTTTCATAGAACCGCCATTGCGCCGCACTGTGTCAGCACGATGACAGTCAGTGGTTTCAAGCGACCTCGACACCCTTCCAAAAGGCAATGCGATCGGTGATGTTGCGCGCTGCATCCTTTGGTTCGGGATAATACCAGGCCGCATCGGTGTTGGTTTTGCCGTGCACGATCAGCGAATGGTACCGCGCCGTGCCCTTCCACCCGCACACCGACGTCGTGTCGCTGCCCTGCAAGAATGCGACCTCAACCGAATCGCGCGGGAAATAATGGTTGCCTTCGACGACGACAGTGTCGTCCGATTGCGCGATGACGGCTCCATTCCAGCGTGCGGTTACCATAAATGTTTCCTTAGACTATGACAGTTCGGCATCATACATGGCGGGATTGAATCCGACCAGCAGAGTCTTGCCGTCTTCGACCACTGGCCGCTTGATCATCGACGGATTGGCAAGCATCAACGTTAGGGCCTTGGCTTCGTCAATGTCGGCCTTATCTGCATCGGGCAGTTTCTTGAATGTGGTGCCCGCCTTGTTGAGCAGTTTCTCCCAGCCAACCACTTTGATCCAGCGTTCAAGATGCGCGTGCGTCACGCCCGCCTTTTTGTAATCGTGGAACTGATAATCGAGGCCGCGACCATCGAGATAGCTCCGCGCCTTTTTGACGGTGTCGCAATTGGGGATGCCGTAAAGGGTCAGAGTCATGTTTCGGGTCCATAGTTGATCGAGATTTTCTCCGCAGCCGCCACCGCAAGGGCACGCGCTGCATCGGTATCACCATTATTCACGCGCGCCAGGGTCACCGCCATGCGGCGATAGGGGCGGGTGACTGGCTTGCCGAAGATGCGGGCGTCGACGAAGCTGTCCTTGCTCCCAACTGCAAGCGCATCGGCGAGGCCAGTGATTGCGAAATCCTGCGCATCGCGGTCGGCGAGGACTACTGCACTGGCCGATGCGCCGAGCAGCGTTATCGCTGGTATCGGCAAGCCCAAAATCGCGCGGGCGTGCAGGTCGAACTCGGTCAACGTCTGCGACACCAAAGTCACCATGCCCGTGTCATGCGGCCGTGGGCTGAGTTCCGAGAAAATGACCGTATCGCCCTTTACGAAAAATTCGACACCGAACAGGCCATAGCCGCCAAGTGCATCGACCACCGTGGCGGCCATGTCCTGTGCGGATTGCAGTGCCGCCGATGACATCGCGGCGGGCTGCCAGCTTTCGCGATAATCGCCGCGCTCCTGACGATGGCCAATGGGCGGACAGAAATGTACGCCGTCGCGCGCGCGGATCGTCAACAGGGTGATCTCATAATCGAAATCGATAAACTGCTCGGCAATCACGCGCAGCCGGTCGCCCCGCATGCCAGCAGCGGCATAATCCCACAAGGTGTCGATGTCGGCTTGCGTCCGCATGGTGCTTTGGCCCTTGCCCGACGACGACATGACGGGTTTGACCACCAACGGCAGGCCAAGCTTGTCTGCGGCGGCGTGCAGCTCCGCGCGGCTTTCGGCATAGACATAATGCGACGTGGTCAGCCCCAATTCGGTCGCAGCCAGATCGCGAATGGCATCGCGGTTCATCGTCAGCTGCGCGGCGCGCGCCGATGGCACAACGGTAAAGCCCTTGGCCTCATAATCGGCC
>JANMJX010000164.1:0-1619 GCA_031371575.1 Sphingomonadales bacterium | reverse complement strand
GGGACGAGGCTGAGCGGTGTCATGCCAGGCTGCGTGTTGGTTTCCAGAACGAACACGCCATTCAATCCAGCTTCGTCGTCCCAGCGGAAATCAGTGCGCGATGCGCCTTTGCAGCCAAGCAGCCGGTGCGCATCGAGCGCGGTGTCGAGCATGAACTGCGCAATGTCTTCCGGGATTTCCGCAGGGCAGATATGCTCGGTCAGACCGTCGGTATATTTGGCGTCAAAATCGTAAAAGCCGCTCTTGGGCTTAAGCTCAGTGACGCACAGCGCCTTGTCGCCCAGCACCGCAACAGTGAGCTCGCGGCCCTTGATGAAAGGCTCGGCCAGCAAACGGTCGAATTCCTGCCACGGGCCTTTGGCATCACGCGCGATCGGATTGCCATAATTGCTGTCATTGGTGACGATCGCGACACCGACCGAGCTGCCTTCATTGACTGGCTTGAGCACATAAGGACGCGGCAGGGGGTCAGCCGCATAGAGGCTTTCGCTGTCGACCATCGTGCCTTTGGGCATGGGGATGCCAGCGGGAACCAGCCGCTGCTTGGTCAATTCCTTGTCGATCGCGATGACCGACGTCACCATCCCGCTATGGGTATAACGAATGCCCATCAGGTCCAACATGCCCTGAACCGATCCATCTTCGCCGGGGACGCCGTGCAGCGCATTGAACACCACATCGGGGCGGAGACCCGCGAGGACCTGTGCAACATTGCGGTCCATGTCGACCCGGCTGACCTGATAGCCAACCTTTTCCAAAGCGTCAGCCACGCCATTGCCGCTCATCAGCGACACCGGCCGTTAGTTGGACCATCCGCCCATCAGAACCGCGACGTGAATTTGCTTGCTCATTTAGCTTCACCCAAGCGCTGGATTTCCCATGTCAGTTCAACACCTGAATGTGCCTGTACGCGGGCACGGACTTCTTCGCCAAGCGCCTCGATATCCGCGCTCGTCGCATCATTGGTGTTGATCAGGAAATTGGTATGTTTCTCGGACACCTGCGCGCCACCGATTTGCAAGCCGCGGCAACCCGCAGCGTCCACCAGTTGCCATGCCTTGTGCCCATCGGGGTTCTTGAAGGTCGAGCCACCGGTTTTGGACCGCAAGGGCTGCGAAGCCTCTCGCGATGCGCTGATCCGGTCCATTTCGGCCTGAATGACGTCGGGTTCGCCGGGACGCCCGACGAACCGCGCGGCCACCACAATCGCGCCATCGGGAAGCTCGGAGTGGCGGTAGCTGTAATGCAGTTCGTCCACCGGTAATGTTGCCAGCGTTCCATCGCGCATCACGACGTCGCAATCGCGCAATATGTCCTTGACCTCGCCGCCATAAGCGCCGCCATTCATGCGGACAAAGCCGCCCACGGTGCCCGGAATCGAACGCAGGAATTCAAGGCCAGCTATGCCCTTGTCGCGCGCAGTCGAGGACACCAATATACCCGAGGCCCCAGCACCGCTTTCCAAGGTGACGGCGTCGGTGCAGGTGACCTTGGCAAATGCCTTGCCGAGCCGGACGACGACGCCCCTCACTCCGCCATCGCGCACAATCAGGTTGGACCCGAGGCCAAGCGCCATCACGGGCACAGCAGGATCAAGTTCACGCAAAAAAGCCTGCAGG
>JANMJX010000133.1:0-6963 GCA_031371575.1 Sphingomonadales bacterium | reverse complement strand
CGACGACGAAGCCGAGAACGAATATGCGACCAATATCCAAATTGCGGAATTGAACGCGCTCAACGCTGCTCTCGCTGTGATCAGGTGGAAACGCTTAATCGTTTTTTACCGCGACGCGGGTCACGAGTTCACCACGCTATTTCAAATTGCTACCGGCGAATTGTGTAACGAAGAGAAAGTGTGAAAAAGCGGAGCCATCTTGACCATCGCTACGTCGAATTCATCCCCAAGGAGATCGACGAAGGCGTGCTCTACATTTCTGAGCGTTTCAATACCGCTTCGCACCTGTGTTGCTGCGGCTGTGGCTTCAAAGTTGTCACTCCCCTAAACGCGGCAAAGTGGCACCTGACCGATCATGGGACGTCCGTCTCGCTCTCACCCTCAGTTGGACTTGGTGCCTTTCCCTGTCGTTCGCACTACTGGATCAGGCGTGGCAGAGTTGACTGGTACCCCAACATGACGAAGGCAGGAACGCATCGTGCCCAACGGCGAGATGACTATGCAATGCGCGTCCATGCTGGCGAGATTAAGCCGCCCCCACTTCCTAGGCAGAATGCTAGGCCTAAGCCAGAGTCCCGACCGAGTTTCTGGGAATCGGTCAAGGGTTGGTGGCGATCACTCTGGCACTGAGGCGAACGTA
This sequence comes from Sphingomonadales bacterium, assembly GCA_031371575.1. GTDB lineage: Bacteria > Pseudomonadota > Alphaproteobacteria > Sphingomonadales > Sphingomonadaceae > Sphingorhabdus_B. Next base: position 6,323 of record JANMJX010000133.1, on the reverse strand, counting down.
ATCGAGGGTAATTAGGAACGGGCGTCTAATGGCCAACACGAGATGTTCTATCGAGGTAATAAACGAGTCGATCCATAAAAAGCGATTTCGCAATACGAGTATTTGAAATGTTACCGATGTTCCCCGACAAAAGTCTGATTTTGCGATCAGCTCGTAAGAGCGAAAGCCTCGTTGCGGTTTGGTTAAACTTGTCGCAAATTACCGCAATGCATACGCCAATGGATGCCATGAAACCCCGTCTATTGCTTACCTCCTGCTTACCCGAAGAGAATCGGCTAACGGGTAAGCAGATTACGCGCCGTCGCGCTTTGCATAGAGTATTGAATTTATTTCGAAAAAATGGAGCGGGCGAAGGGATTCGAACCCTCGACCCCAACCTTGGCAAGGTTGTGCTCTACCCCTGAGCTACGCCCGCTCTGGCGGTCAGGCATCTAATTCCTGACGGGTGAGGCGCGCCGTTAGCATGGGGTATATCCCCCCGCAAGTCCCAAATAGCGGCTTTTTGCGAAAAGGGGGTAATGCCTGTCTTGTGAAAGACACCGCTTTGCCCACATAGAGGGCGGAACGAATCCTGAAGAATGGAGAATGACCTTGGCGACGATGGGCCTAACCACCGACGAACAAAAAGCCGTTGAGCAGTTCCGCAATGATGTTGTGGCGCCGTCTATGGACCGGCTCGTGATTCTCGATTTCTGGGCCGAATGGTGCGGGCCATGCAAGCAGCTCACACCGATTCTGGAAAAGGTCGCCGCCGAATATACAGATCGCGGCGTCACGTTGGTCAAAATCAATGTCGATGAGAATAAGTTCATTGCTGCGCAATTTCAGGTACGATCCATTCCAACGGTGTACGCGATATTTCAGGGACAGCCAGTCGCTGACCTGACACCCGCCCGCACCGAGCCTCAGATAAAGCAAATGCTTGACCAGTTGCTGGACAAGCTACCCATTTCGATTGGCGATGCTGCTGCCGACCCCGCAGCCGACCTGCTGCCTCTTTTGGAGGCGGCCGAAGATCTTTTAACCCATGATGGCGCTGAACAGGCATATAGCCTGTTTGCCGAGGCGCTTTCAGTGGTCCCGGATCACCCCGTGGCCCTTTCCGGTATGATCCGTGCGCTGATCGCCATTGGCCGTCAGGATGAAGCGCAGGCGATATTTGACAGCCTAAGCGATGATTTGCAGAATGACCCGGCTTTGGAAAAGGCAGGATCACTTCTCAGCATTGCCGCGGCCGCCGTTCCGCCGGAAGAACTTGCCGGTTTAAAAGCTGCGGTGCTGGCTTCGCCCGACGATCATGGCCAGCGGCTCGAGCTTGCCAATTCTCTAATGGCAGCAGGCGATCGTGATGGCGCCGCCGAGGCTTTGCTGCATATTATATCAGCTGATCGGGAATGGAATGAGGGCGCGGCAAAGGCACGGCTTTTGGAGATATTTGCATTGATTGGACTGGAAGACCCATGGGTCGCTGCGATGCGCCGCAAATTGTCTGCGATCCTGTTCGGATGACGGCTCGCCGCATCTCGGTTTTCCCGCTTACCGGGGCCATCATATTTCCAAGCATGCAATTGCCGCTGCATATTTTTGAGCAACGTTATCGTGACTTGGTCAGCGATTCGCTTGCCCGCGACCGAAAGATTGGCATGATTCAGCCAAAAGGTCAGGGCAACAAGCCCGAATTGTTCACCGTCGGTTGTCTGGCGCGTATCCAAGACGTCGAGGCGCTGGACGATGGGCGCTACAATATCATCCTGGAGGGCGTGCAGCGCTTTTCGGTATTGCGCGAGCTCGATGTCAGCACCAGTTTTCGTCAGGTTGAAGCAGAATTGTGGAATGAAGACGAGATTGGCGAGGCATTATCACTTGCCGAGCGTGCGTCGATCGAGATTGAATCACGCCGTTTTGCCGAGTCACAAGGCTATAGCGTTGATTGGACAGCGGTTTCACAATTGGACGATTATTCGCTGGTCAACGCGATCGCACAAATTGCGCCTTTCGATTTCGCGGCAAAACAGGCGCTGCTTGAGGCGCGCGGCCTTTCCGACCGGGCAGACACTATCGTCCAACTCATGCAGTTTTTTGGCCGTCATGATGGCTCGGATGACCGGGTGACGCTTCAGTAGTTAGCCAAAGAAACTTGCCCGCAGTCCATCAATCACAAATTGCGCGGCAAGCGCCCCAAGCAGCACGCCCAGGAGCCGTGTAATCACAGCCTCGGCATTAGCGCCCAAGACTCGCATAATGGGACCGGCGGCCAGCAGCGCCAGCAGGGTGAGAAGCAACACGGCTCCAAGCGCGGCCAATATGACAGCGGCACGGTCCATCCCCTCATTTTGCGACATCAGCAACATGACCGATGCAATCGAACCTGGCCCTGCGATCATCGGCATAGCCATTGGGAAGACGGAGACGTCTTCAATTTCTGGCGTATCGATGATTTTTTGCGCGCGCTCCTCGCGGCGTTCGGTCCGCTTTTCAAACACCATGTCGATCGCAATCAAAAACAACATGATGCCGCCTGCAATGCGGAAGCTGTTCAATTCTATATGCAGCGCCGCCAGTAATTGTTCGCCGAACAACGCAAACACAAGCAGTATCCCGGATGCCACCGTGACGGCGCGCAAAGCCATATTCCGCCGCTGCGCCGCGTTGGCGCCTTTGGTCAGACTGGCATAAATGGGCGCGCAACCGGGTGGATCAATGACCACAAAAAACGTAATGAACGCGGAAAGAAAAAGCTCGAATATCATGGCGCAGCGACTTGGTCAGCGATGACGGTTTCGGACACGTCGCCGTTCCACAATTTGACTTCAACCGTCCGTGCGCCGTTCGGTTGCGCCACATAAGAATAGCTTAAAGACTGATCCCTTGCATATCCCGTCTTCATGATTGCCCCCTCAGGCGGGGCAGTGAGCATCGCTGGCGCGCGGCCCTTGCAGCTTGCAACCTTTGTTTCAATCATCTCTTTTGGCGGCCTTCCTGCGGTCAGCGCGTCGCCATGGTCGAGGACCCATTTCCATTCGCCATCCCCGCGGGCATTTTTTTCGACAAATTGCCAAACGGTCGTGAAATAGCCTTCAGATCCATCGGGCCGCTGCCATGCACCCGTGGTTACGCCGGTTTTGCCGTCACAAGACATGAATGCCTTGTGCGGTTGCCATTTGACCGATTGTGCAGGGTCAGCTTTGCCCTTCAGCCATTCGAGCGCATTGGTGGGTTGCGGTACAAACATAACCGCGTCCTTGGCTGCCGTCGCCCGGAAGGCAGTCCACTGACCCTTTTGCTGCGCCAACTGGTTGAAGGCGATCTCCGCTGCGATAATCGCGCTGGGATTTGCAATCTTGGGCTGGAAGGTCCGATATTCAGAACTTGGCCCGGCAGCACAGCCAACCAGTGCAGCGGGAATGAGAAGGGCGCTAATGGCTTTCATCGCTTCAAATTCCTTCAGGTGTCGCTAATCCTGCACGGCGGTGCGCAGCTACCAAAGTGTTGCGTAACAGACAGGCAATGGTCATCGGTCCAACGCCGCCAGGCACGGGTGTGATAGCGCCAGCATGCGTCAGCGCCTCGTCAAAAGCAACATCGCCGACCAGCCGGCCTTTCGTTTCGCCTACTTGCGGCGCCAGTCGATTGATGCCGACGTCAATGACCACGGCGCCTTCTTTCAACCAGTCGCCTGTCACCATTTCGGGGCGCCCCACTGCCGCGACAACAATGTCTGCGCGGCGCACAACGTCCGCAAGATCCTGCGTACGGCTGTGGGCGATCGTCACAGTGCAGTTTTCGGCAAGCAGCAATTGCGCCATGGGTTTTCCCACAATGTTCGACCGCCCGATGACCACCGCATTTTTGCCCGACAGATCGCCGACATGGTCTTTCAGCAGCATCAGACATCCAAGCGGCGTGCAGGGGACAAATGCGTCCTCCCCGACGGCAAGCCGCCCGGCGTTCACGACATGGAAACCGTCAACATCTTTTGCAGGATCAATGGCAGCGATAACCGCCTTGTCATCGATATGCTTTGGCAAAGGCAGCTGCACCAAGATGCCATCCACTGCCGCGTCGGCATTCAATGTTTCGACAAGCGCGATCAATTCATCTTGCGAGACCGATTCAGGCAGCCGATGTTCAAAGCTGGCCATGCCCGCTTCGACGGTGGCCTTTTTCTTGGACCCCACATAGACTTGGCTGGCCGCGTCCTCACCCACCAAAACCACGGCAAGTCCGGGCTTGTGATGTGTTGCAGCTACAAAAGATGTTACCCCGTCGGCAATGCGTTGGCGCAGCTTGGCCGCGAAGGCCTTGCCGTCAATAATCGTCGCTGTGCTCACATAGCCGCCGCTGAAATATCATTGGCGAGGCCCATCAACAGCATCTGCAAAATGCGTAAACCAATCAACAGCACCATCGGCGAAAAATCGATCATCCCCGTATCAGGCATGATCTTGCGGATCGGTTTCAAAAACGGGTCGAGAATAACGGTAAGCGCTTGCCAGATGGACGCGACAATATTGTTCGACAGGCTGACTACATTGAACGAAAGCAGCAAGCTCAAGATAAACTGGATGATGACGACGGTCGAAAGGATCGTCATCAGATAGCCGATGATGGAAATGAGCGCGAGAAGCATGGAAATCTCCGAATAGATCTTGGCTTGCGATTAGCCGAGGCAGCGCGCTGTATCAACTGCATAAAACAGTCCCGCGCAGAGTTTACTTGTGGATGAGTGTTCCTGCACCCTGAACCGTGAACATTTCGATGAGCATCGCGTGGCTTGTCCGGCCATCTAGAATGACTGCAGCATCAACGCCGGATTCTACGGCATCGACACATGTCTGAATTTTCGGGATCATCCCGCCGCTGATCGTCCCGTCGCTCTGCAATTCGGCAATCGCGGCAGGGTCCAGGTCAGTGAGCAATTTCCCCGCTTTGTCGAGAACGCCAGCCACATCGGTCAACAAAAACAGGCGCGACGCACCAAGCGCACTGGCAACCGCGCCAGCCATCGTATCAGCGTTGATATTATAAGTGTGGCCATCCGCACCGACGCCAATTGGCGCAATCACCGGAATCATGCCAGCGGCGCTGATGGTGTCGATGATGCTGCGGTCGACGGTGGTTGGCTCGCCCACAAAGCCTAAGTCGATACTGCGCTCAATGTTGCTGTCCGGGTCCTTCTGGGTCCGCTGCACCTTCGTGGCTGTCACAAAGCCGCCGTCCTTGCCCGAGATGCCAAGCGCCTTGCCGCCCGCGGCGTTGATCCAACCGACCAATTCTTTGTTGATCGCGCCGGACAGGACCATTTCGGCAATCTTTGCGGTTTCAGCGTCCGTCACGCGCAGGCCATCGACAAACTCGCTCTCGACGCCCAGCTTCTTGAGCATCGCGCCAATTTGCGGTCCGCCGCCGTGCACGACAACCGGATTGATCCCCACTGCCTTGAGCAGCACGACATCATCGGCAAAATCGCGCGCCAGCCCCGCATCGCCCATGGCATGGCCGCCATATTTCACGACAAAGGTCTTGCCGGCATAACGCTGCAGATACGGCAGCGCCTCGGTGAGTGTTTCAGCCTTGGCAAGATTGGCAGGATCAATAGTCATATTCAGGCTTTAGCATCCAGTTTCCGGCCGATGCGGACAACAAGCGCGATCACCAGTGGCACCATCACCGCCGACAGCACAATTTTCGCAATCATCTGGCCAACCATCAGGTCAAAAATCGGGCGCACCCCGTAAAACGATACGGTGATGAAAATCAGCGTATCGATGATCTGCGACAAGGCCGCCGCGATGAAGCCGCGCACAGCCAGAAACTTGCCCGACGTACCTTTCAGCCTGGCAAACAGCCAGACGTTCAGCGAAACGGAGACGCCATATGCCAATATGCCAGCCGCCATCATCCGCCCGCTTTGCCCGACGATGATCGGGAATGCTTCCTTTGCAGGTTCATACATTTCGGGATCGGTAGGCAGTTGAAGCACGAAATAGGCAAGGCCGATGGCGATGAACAGGGGCACAAAACCATAGCGGACCAGCCGGTCTGCAACGGCCCGGCCATGCAGCTCGGCAATCGCGCTGGATACGGCAATGAGTGTTAGAAAAGGGAAAATCCCGGCTTCCACCGCAAGCGGCCCGATGGACACCTGCTTGGCCCCTAAAAACCCACCCAAAGGCACCATACCGCCGTAGAAAATCGCAAAGACAAAAAGCGAGCGCGGGATGGCACTTAACGCGGTGCCGGATGTGGTCTGGTCAGTCATGCAAAACTGACTAGCGTCTAATTTAAATGGCGCAAGGCCAACGATGGCGCTAGGTCGCGGA
>JANMJX010000132.1:0-10206 GCA_031371575.1 Sphingomonadales bacterium | reverse complement strand
AAACAAACATCGACAATTGTTGTGCCATTAACAGTGCAACTTGCCGACATCGAGGCGAAACTGAACGCGTCGACGCCACAACGTCTTTGGAGCATCAATCAACGCGAACCGAAATGCATTCCGGCCCAACGCGTGACCATTTGTCCGATCCACCAAAAGAAATGCACCGGGAAAAACTGCAAAAACGTTGCGTGTAAGTTCGGAATCAAAGGCAGTAAAATCACGCCAGATGTCGCATGCAACATTGTAGGTCAGGTCACGCGCGGACGGGTGCGACTGTCGGGGCGAGGCGACGCAATCTTCGTAAACTTACCCATAAAGGCAGTCATCAGCGCACGTGACGTGGGCGGTATCATAAAGCGCGAAACCGCGACGGCGTCGGCGGATGTGCGCGCTGTTGTAAAAATGTCCATTGGCAAATCCTGGTCTCCCGTGGCGAAAGTTAGCATTGATTACAGTTGGAAGGAGCCTCCGGGCATTGAATTTCTTGGCCGTAAAATCAGGTTTACGGACAAGGCAGACGCAAAGTTGGGTTCGGTAATAGCTGGCCTCGAACGCGATCTATCGCGGGAAATCGCAAAAGTGCAGACGCGCGCTGTTGTTGAAGGGGCATGGCGCCAAGGCTTCACATCCATCATGCTAAACCGCGAACGCCCTCCAGCGTGGATGCGGATTACGCCCCAACGTCTCAGCTTTGGTGGATATCGGGTCACTGGCAGGCAGTTGGAAATGACGCTCGCTGCCGAGACAATAACCGAAACTTTCATCGGTTCGCGTCCCGCCGATCCCGATGTCACGCCGCTACCTCCGCCTGGGCAAGCTTTTCCTAACACAGGTCTTCGCTTCCACATTCCCGTACTCGCAGACTATTCAGAGCTTGAGCCGGTGGTTGAACGCGCGTTGAAAAAGCTCGCTGCCAAGGGTATATCGCTTGAAGGTATTGGGCCGGTAGATGTTCAATTTGGCAAGGTCACAATTTATGCCACTGAAGGTGGCAAGCTTGCAGTAGGAATAAAAGCAAGTGCGGACGCTATCCAGAGCCCGCTACAACGCACCCGCGGCGAAATCTGGTTATCGGCCATTCCCTATAATCAACCAAATTCCCAAATCATGAAGGTCCGTGACTTGAAAATTGCCGCGCGAACCGACAGCACCGCAGTTAACCTGCTCATCTCGCTTTTTTCCGATTCAGAAGTTTTGGCTGAAATCAATGCGGCGCTTACAGAGGATTTCAACAAGGATTATGAGAAAGTTCTCATGGCAGCCAAAAAGGCTATAGCCATGCGGCGGGAGGGCGATTTTACCTTGTCAGCCAATGTCGAAAAGGTCAGCCATGGAACGGTGATGGTCACAGGTTCAGGGCTTTTCTTGCCCGTGGACGTGACCGGTAAAGCGGATATTCGTTATACGCCTTTGGGAAGAAAATAACCGCTGGCAGCAGCCTCCTGCAGTTCGGAACAGGTCTTGGAGCCGCAAAGTCGCCTTTCGGGCCATAGAGGAACGTGCCTCAGGCGACCAGCAGCCCATATCTTAACAAAGTTTTTACCATGTTAGGACTAAGGCCGACCCATGGCGCTAAATCTCGACAAGGCCAAAATTGGTCGGAAAATTCTGGCATTCGCCGCCGTCTGTGGCGTGCTGGGTGCTTTCAATTTATTCCAGCCCTTGTCCCTTGGACTTTACGCCCTGCAGGCAAAGGCAGCCATAAAGCCGGTATCAGGGGACATCGTCGTCGTCGGCATTGATTCTGCAACGATTGAAACGGTCGGCCGTTGGCCGTGGCCACGCGACAAGCAAGCGGAGCTTCTGAAGAAAATTGATGTCTATGGCCCAGCCGCCATTTACGTGGATATCGGCTATCAAGGCCGAACGACCACCTATTCCGATGACGCTTTGCGCTCTACTTTGGAGAACATGAAGTCGCCAACGAAAGTGATTGCGCTTGCTTCAAGATCGGAAAACAGCACCGCACGTTCCATATTCTCGCATCCTGCCGCCGTGGGTTCAGCTCCGGTAGTTTCGGCGTCCATCCCGTATCTTTTCGGCTTTGTATGGGACTTGCCTACAACGATCGAGACAGCACGTGGGCGCCTTCCATCAATGGCGGCAAGCGTCGCCAACTTGAAAGTGGCTGCGCCTACCACCTTTGGTATAGATTTAACTTATGATCCAAAAACCGTGCCGATGATCTCCGCTAAAGGGATATTCGAAAATACTACCGGCAGTTCTGCGATCACGGGAAAAACCGTTATCTTGGGCGTCACCGATCCAACCCAAAACGACATCCATTCGATGCCTGGATGGGGCGATCAGCCCGGAGTCATGTTTCATGCATTAGGCGCCGAAACACTGAAAAACGGGATACCGCGCAATTGGGGCTGGATGTTCTTTTTTGCCGTTGCTTTGGCCTTTTGCGCATCCCAGCTATCGAACGCAGGACTAAAGTACAGCAAGCATCTAAGTTGGGGTGCTGCCCTCAGCATATTAGGCACCAGCACCTGGCTTGTGGCCCTCAATATCGGGAATGATCCAGTCGCGTCGTTGGCACTTATCGGCAGCGTCGGGATATTGATCTCGCGCCAAAAAGCGGCTCTTATTCGCTCACAGCGCCACGCATCGACCGGAATGTTCAATATGGCTGGCTATATGGTGGAAGAGGTCATTTCCAACGCATTGTTTATCGGCGCAACGCTCACACCCGCCGAAACGAGGCTGGGATATTTGCGAAAAGAGGTTGAAGTGGCCATCTTGATGGAGGTTGGGCACAGGCTTTCGACGGTCATTGATGAACAACAGATAACGCATAATGACAATCAGCAATTTCTTTGGGAAATGCCGATCATAGCTACCAACAAACTGGCTGATCATCTCGAAGGGCTTCGGCAGATGTTTGCCGAGCCGTTGTTGATCAATGGTCGGAAGATTGACATCGATATAAATTTCGGAGTGGATCGTAACGTTAACAACAATATCAAGAAGCGGATGGAGACAGCGCTTGAAGCGTCGGTCGAAGCGAGCAAATCGCTGTCGACCTTTATCATCGCAACGACAATCGAGTTCGACGGCATACTGACATCACAATTTAATTCCGAGTTCGAAACAGCTGTCAAAAACGGCGATATTGAACTTGTATTGGAACCACATAAGAACCTGAATGATGGCCTAATTGAAGCCGCCTCCGCTTCGTTGCGGTGGACTCACCCTGCATATGGTCAAATTGATACGGCAAAATTATTTGCCATTGCCCGAGAAACAAACAATCTCGACCTTGTTACATCATATCTATGTACGCAAGCAATAGAAGCTGCTGGCAAATTGAATAAGAGTCTGACTGATTTCACGGTCAACATCAAGGTCGCCACGGCGATCATTCTGAATGGCGGCTTCATTGCAGAGATGCGCCAGATTGCTACTGACACACAATGTCGTCCCGAGAATGTGACGTTCGAACTCATTGATCTTCACGATTACAAGTTCAACGGCCAAGCACACACAGCCGTGCGCGAATTGCAACAAAAGGGCTTTCGGGTTGCTGTTGGTAATTTCGGCATGACCGATGCCGATATCGATTTCATCAAGAAATTTGAGCCAGATGAAATAGTATTGGCGAAGAGCTTTTCGGCCGAGCTTTTGGGCTCGAAAAGCAACGAGATCTTTGCCGTAGGCGCATTGCGAATCGCTAAGGCCAGCCAGGTCGTTACAACTGCGGATGGCATCGACGATCGTGATGTTCTGGCCGCACTTCAACGACATGGATGCGACCGTTGTAAGGGCAAAATTATCCATATGTCGCTGAATTTAAAAGATTTTTTTAATTTTTTGATTGACGTTGTACAAACGAAAGTTGGTTAATAAACAGTTGTTGAACATGGTTAATTTTCCTTTATACTAAGGCTTGGGTCAAATCGGCCGTGGTTTTAATGGAGAAACGACATGAAAGCGCTTGAAAAAGCTAAGCAGGTCGAACGCCAGACAGAAGGTTTTTGGGACTGGCTTTTCGGTGGTGGTCGCGCAGGCGGCGTCAACGGTTAATTTTTTTTAAAGTTTATGATAAAGGGGGGCTTACGCTCCCCTTTTCTGTTTTGGGCGCCTCAAAAATGAAAAATATGCGCTGCTGTTCGTCTTGGTTTGTTTATGGTTCCTCGATGAAATAGCATAGCTGCTATCGATTATTTTCGATCTCGAATGGCGCGCACAGAAAGTCCGGCACGTATCGGGTCTCTGGTGTTGAAACAAATTTTGACGTGACGCATTCTTAAAATGCTTTCACAAATTCTGCTAAGCCCTTGACGCAGGACGGGGTTTCCCGCCATGCGCATTGCCATGCGTTTCTTCTCTGACAATGCCGCGCCCGTGCACCCCGCTGTCATGAAAGCCATGGCTGATGCCAACCAGATCGACACCGCTTATGACGGTGACAAATGGAGCGCGCGGCTTGATGCGGCCTTCTCAACGATATTTGATCGGGACGTTGCGGTTTTGTGGGTGGCGACGGGCACCAGCGCCAACTGCCTTGCACTTGCTTCTCTGGTGCAACCGCACCAGGGCGTGATCTGCCACCGTGAGGCGCACATCGAGGTGGATGAATGCGGCGCGCCCGGTTTCTATACGGCCGGTGCAAAGCTGATCCTGGTCGAAGGTGAAGGAGCCAAGGTTACTCCGGACACCGTCAGTTCCTGTTTAAGCGGTATCCGCAACGATGTGCATCAGGTACAGGCAGCCGCGCTGTCGATCACCAACGCCACCGAATATGGCATGGTCTATACGCCAGCTGAAGTGACAGAGCTTGGGACGTTGTGCCGCGACCGCAATCTCGGTTTACACATGGATGGCGCCCGCTTTGCCAATGCTGTTGCGCATTTGGACTGCGCGCCTGCTGACGTGACCGTCAATGCCGGAGTGGACATCCTGAGCTTTGGCTTTGTCAAAAATGGCGGGATGGGCGCCGAGGCCTTGGTGTATTTTGATCCAGCACTTGCCGATGCGGCCCGTTACAGACGCAAGCGCGCCGGACATTTGCAGTCAAAAGGACGCTTCTTGGCTGCACAATTGCTGGCCATGCTTGAAAATAATTTGTGGCTGGACAATGCTCGCGCTGCGAATGCTGCCGCGCAATTGCTCGCGCAAGCCGCTGCTGACCGATTGCTGTATCCGGTTCAAGCGAATGAACTGTTCTTACGCCTCACGCCCGCCGAAGCTGCTGCATTGCGGGCGCAAGGCTTTGATTTTTACGATTGGGGCGTGATCGACGACAATTGGGGTGCAGCCCGGCTTGTCACCAGCTGGCAACATAGTCGAGAAGACGTTGCACCGCTCGCCAGCGCAATTTCTGCTTTATGAGTACGGCCGATACGGACCGCAGCGCTGAACCGGGATTTCTGGCGCCACGTGTCTGGATACCCTTTATCGTCGTGTCGCTCATCTGGGGATCGACCTGGCTAGTAATCCGGGATCAGTTGGGCACAGTTCCGCCAAGCTGGTCGGTTGCATATCGATTCATCGTTGCGGCCATCGGAATGTTCATCCTTGCCCTTGCAACGCGCCAGCCGCTGAAAATTGACCGGTCCATGGTCGGGTGGACGATGCTGCTTGGCTTGCTGCAGTTTTCGATGAATTTCAATTTCGTCTATGCCGCCGAAAATCACATCACCTCCGGATTGGTTGCGGTGATGTTCGCGTTGCTGATAGTCCCGAACGCCTTACTCGCCAAATTCTGGCTTGGGCGGCCGATCGGCGGTGCGTTCATATTAGGTTCGGCAATTGCCGTCGCTGGTGTCAGCTTGCTGATGTTGCAGGAATATCGCGCGGCGCCCGTTGGCGGCACAGAGGTGCTGCTTGGGCTCTCGCTTGCGCTGTGTTCGGTGGGCACGGCGTCCATATCGAACGTGCTTCAGGTCACTCCAAAAATCGCCCGATATCCAACCATCACGGTGCTCGCTTGGTCCATGTTGTGGGGAAGTCTGGCCAATTCAATTTTTGCTTTGATCATGTATGGCGCGCCAGTCATCGATACGCGGCCGGGTTATATCGGCGGCGTATTGTATCTCAGCATAATCGGATCAGTGGTGACCTTTCCACTCTATTTTAAGCTTATCCGGGACATTGGCCCTGGCAAGGCGGCCTATACGGGCGTGGTCATTCCCGTCGTCGCGATGATCCTGTCGACGATATTTGAAGGTTATGTCTGGTCAACATTGGCACTGGCTGGGGGCGTACTGGTCATGGCCGGCCTCGTCGTGGCAATGCAGGCGCGCAAAAATTAATGTCCTGAAGACGGAAATATGAACTTCTTCGCACCGGACCGGTCAAAATGCCGCCACTCACTCTCGGGCAAAGCAAGCCGGTCGGCAATCGCCCACCACACGGCGGGATTTACACCCAAACCCGTATGACTGCCGCGCACTTCGATATTATCGGTTGTATCTGCCTCGGGCTCGCGCGCGTTTCGCCAAGCCACAATCCCGTCAGTACGCGAAAATATGGCTGTTGCAGGAACTGGAGGGACCAGATGCCCTTCGGCAACCTGAGCGCGCATTTGCGGACCGTTGATTTTCTGGCCGGTGATGAGCTGAAACGCCATCCAGGCATTCGTGGCTTTTGGTGTACCCTTGATCGGGGAGCCAAGAGAGATGACCTGGCGGACCAGCTCAGGGCGCCGACGCGACAGCATCCTTGCAAAAGAACCACCCAGCGACCAACCGATAAGCGTAACCTTGCGCCCGGTGCTGGCGTAAATTTCGTTTAGGCGTGCCACCATTTTCTCGCCTTCTGACCCAATCGACTTTTGACCAAGATTGCGGCCGAGATCCCATTGATAAGGTGCATAGCCGAGACGCTTGAGGAATTTGAACAAGGGCTTCATCGTGCCTTCACCCGCCAGGAAACCGGGCAGCAACAGGACCGGATGTCCATCACCTCTGGGTGCTTGCATCAACAATGGCGCAGCAAAAGGCAGCGACCCAAGGTCGAACGAAGCGCGGGCAAATTCTGTGAATGCCAGCAATAAAGATGGGGACTTTTCCGTTCCTAAACGGTCCGCTGCAATCGACGTCAAAACTGGTCTCCAATTCAAAATGCGCAAAAACATCACGCACTAAAATTCGAGGCTGGCGTTATTGTTCCCTTTTCAGCATTTGCAGGCCCTGTTTGTAATCCGCATATCGTGGTTGCCACTCCAACAGCCGTTTTGCCTTTCCGTTGGCAATCCGCCGATTTTCGGCATAAAATCCCCGCGCCATTGGAGAAAGCCCGGCTGCCTCAAGCGATAGCAGAGTGGGCCACTCAATTTGAAGCAAGTCACAGGCATATTCGATGACAGAATTCTGCGACGCTGGAATATCATCGGCAATATTGTAGACGCCCGACGGACCGTCGAAAGCGGCGATGACCGCATCCACAATGTCATCCACATGGATTCGGCTGAATATCTGTCCGGGCAAATCAATGCGGTGCGCCTTGCCTTCATATACCCGCTCAAGCGCCGATCTGCCGGGTCCGTAGATTCCAGGCAACCGGAAAACATGGATGTCATCGCGCAAGGCCTGCCAGGCGAGGTCAGCATCGGCGCGCGCGATGCGTCGCCCCTGCCCTATAATGGCGCTTTCGTCGACCCAGGCGCCTTCGACATCGCCATACACACCCGTCGAGGACAAATATCCGACCCATGAAGCTTTGCTATCGGCGATGGCCGCGCCATATCTGGAAAGCACCGGGTCGCCGCCTTCACCGCTTGGCGGAACGCTCGACAGGATGTGCGTGGCATTTTCCAGCGCGACAAGGACGCTGGCCGCATCATCAAAGGCAATGGCGTCACCGCCGCTCATTCGCTTGGTGCCCGTCACGATCCAGCCGCGCGCGCGAAGCAGGTCAGCGAGGTGGCTCGCAGTATATCCCATTCCAAATATAAGCATATGTCGCTGCATGATGACGGGTTCGCAATCTAATGGCTTGCCGTCAAGCGTGGCAGTTGCGAATAGAACAACGGGAGGATGCAAAGGCATGGAAGTTGAAGTAATCCGATCTCGCGCGCTTGACGGTGTCGCCCACGGCTTTCTCGGGCGGAAAGGTGGCGTGTCCGAGGGGATTTATGCGGGGCTGAATGTTGGCCTGGGTTCGGACGATGACAGGCCCGCCGTGGTCGAGAACCGCCGCCGGGCCGTGGATGCCATTTTGCCCGGCGCAACGCTGGCCCGCGTCCATCAGATACATTCCCCCGATGTTGTTCTTGTTCAACAGCACATCTCAGATGAAGAGCCACCGCGTGCCGATGCGATGGTCACCAAAATTCCGGGGATCCTTCTCGGGATTGTAACCGCCGATTGCGTCCCTGTGCTGTTCGCTGACACAGCTGCTGGCGTTATCGGCGCAGCTCACGCCGGTTGGAAAGGCGCAATTGCTGGAGTCTTGGAAAACACGATTTCGCTGATGGAGGAATTGGGTGCAGAGCGTGACCGGATGCGCTGCGCCATTGGTCCGTGCATTTCACAGAAAAGCTACGAGGTGGATGATGGGTTTTTTCGACACTTTGTCGACCAGGCAGCCGTAAACGAGCGTTTTTTCAGCGATGGCAAAGCGGGGCACTACCAATTTGATATCGAGGGCTATGTGGCATCGCGGCTGGCGGCGGCTGGTATGAAGACGGTCCAATGTCTGGGAGAGGACACCTATAGCCAGCCAGACAGGTTCTTCAGCTACCGGCGCAGTTGTCACCTTATTGAGCCCAGCTATGGCCGACAACTTTCGCTTATTGGGTTAAGCGCATGAACGCGGAGCGGATTGGCTTTTGGGGCGGACTGGTCGTCTTTATCGTGATGCTGTGCGTTCCGCCGCCGGGAGGGATGGAGGTGTCTGCATGGCGCGTGGCGGCATTGACGATCTTGATGGCAACGTGGTGGATGACTCAGGCGCTACCTCTCACGGTCACAGCTTTGCTGCCGTTTCTGGCACTGCCGCTGATGGATATTATGACCGCGCAGGATGTGGCCAAGGAATATTACTCTCCTACATTATTCCTGATTTTGGGTGGCGCGTTCCTTGCCCTCACCATCGAACGCACAGGAATGCACCGCAGGGTGGCGCTCGCTATCTTGGGAAAGTCCGGGCATAGCGTTACGGGCCTGATGATTGCTTTCATGGGCTCAACTGCGCTGCTCAGTATGGTCATGTCCAATACGTCGATTGCGCTCATCATGGTGCCAATTGCAATCGCAGTGCTGGCAGCGGGTGGCACAAAGCCCGGAGAAACCGATGGACTGGCCGGCGCTCTCATCATGGGCGTGGCGTTTGCCGCATCCATTGGCGGGCTTGGAACGCTTGTAGGGTCCCCGACCAATGCCATTGCAGCAGGGCTGGTCGAAAAGCAGTTGGGCATTCAAATAAGCTTTCTGACGTGGATGCTTTACGGCATGCCTGTCGTCATCATTGGGGTGCCTTTATGTGCGTTCATCCTTCTTCGGGTGCAAAACGTCACCGCTGGCAGCTTTGACGTCGATGCCGCCCGTGCGTCCATCGGCAAGGCCCGCCCGATGTCGGTGGCTGAGAAAAGGCTGGTCCCCATATTCCTGCTCGTCATTGGCATGTGGATTGGACAGCCGTTGCTGGAACCCCTTTTGCCAAAAGGCGGCATTACCGATGGCAGCATCGCCATTGCCGGCTCCTTGTTGCTGTTCCTTATCCCAGACGGCACCGGCCGCCCCTTGCTGACTTGGCAGGAGGCCGACCGCGCGCCCTGGGGCGTTATCATGATGTTCGGAGGCGGCCTGGCGCTTGCAGCAGGCATCACGCAGTCCGGGCTTGCTGCGTGGCTTGGTGAGGCGCTTGAGCCATTGTCCGTGGTCCACCCGATCGTCATCGCTGTTGCACTAACCGCGCTGGTGATTCTGATTACCGAATTCGCCAGCAATGTGGCGACTGCCAGCGGCGTGTTGCCGGTGGTCGCTGGCCTTGTCGCGGCAACGGGGGCCGACCCGTGGCTGATGGCCATGGCGGCTTCGATGGCGGCGAGCTGGGGTTTTATGATGCCGTCTGGCACGGGGCCAAATGCAATTGCATGGGCAAGCGGGCATATTGCCCTCCCCAAAATGGTCAAAGCAGGCTTTCTGCTTGATTTAGCAGGAATACCCTTGATCGTTGGCATGGTTTGGCTGGTTGGTGCGCTCCGCGCGACGTAATTTAGTTTCAATTGAAACGAATAATGTTATGTCTGGC
>JANMJX010000061.1:0-45747 GCA_031371575.1 Sphingomonadales bacterium | reverse complement strand
GGCATTTTGATTGGTCCCGAAGGCGGCTTCACCGATGCCGAAAATGCCGCCATTCGCGCGCATCCGAATGCACGTCCGGTATCACTTGGACCCCGGATATTGCGCGCCGATACGGCGGCGGTTGCGGCGATTTCCGTCTGGATGGCGAAAAATGGCGACTGGTCAGCGTGAACCGCGCAGTCGTCAGTCGATCTGGCCCGTAAAACTGAACGAAAAACTGGTTGGTCCGGCGGTGGTGGCCGCAGCCATCGTGCCCGACGGCTGGAACCGAAGGCCCGTCAGCGCGCTGTTATAGCCCGTGCCCAAAGGCGCGGTATAAGGCGCACCGCCCGTTGCCTGGCTGGAATAGGTCACCATCGTTGCCTGGTTGAACGCGCTTAGCCCGCTTGTTCCGGCCGCCATCGTCATTGGCGTCGATGCATCAAGCGTGAAGTTTGGCGGAAACGGGTCGGTGATGATGATGCTGTTGGCATCAACAGCCAGACTACCCGTGTTCTGGACAGTGATCGTATACCGCACACGCGCGCCGGGCAGCGATTTGGGGTTGGATGCACTGATGCCATCGCTCAATGTGGTCGAAGTCTTTGTGACAACCAACGTCGCATTGGCATTCAAGCGCGTGTTGGTGATGGTGCAGGTAATGACGTCGCCCAAGACTGGCGTGATATTGCCCGGTACCGATGTCGGAAAGACCGTCGTGACACCATTGGCCGCGTTGGTGCACGCCAGTGCCGCATTATACTGAGTCAAACTGCCCGGGCCCGACATGATTTCATTGAGCGAATAGGCTGTGCCAGCGGTCAGTTGCACCAATCCGGTATCACCCCCCGTAACGGTTGTGCCCGTACCTGCTGTCGTGGCCGAACTGACGACGGTTGCCCCCTGATTAATTCGAACCGTAAACTGGTCAGTCGAAAACCGGCGGCCGCCGGTGCCAAGTGCCTTGCGCAAACGGATATGTGGTATGGCAGCGTTGTTGAAGACGCAGATGACTGCATCACCAAATTGTAACGTCCCGAACAGATAATTGGTGGTCAGCACATTGTTCGGCAGCGGCGTTGTCGAACCCGACGTGGCATTGGTGCAGGTCAACCGGCTCTCATATTTCGACAGCGCGCTGACGCTTCCCCCTGCCATTGTTTCGGACAAGGTGAGCGATATGCCGGATGCAAGCGAAAGCGGCGTGGCCGCAAACGGCCCATTGCCTGTCCCGCTGGTCGTCCCGTTGGCAAGTACCGTACCCGATGATGTTCCGGTCACACGAAAGTTGAACTGGTCTGTCGGATCAACGCGCGCGCCGGTAATCGTCTTTCGTAACCGGATCGATGCGAAACGCACGGCAAACATGGCCCCCTGGAGTCCGCCTGCCTGCATATTTACCCGCACCGTAATCGGGCTGTTGGACCCGACAATATAACCACCCACTGTCCCTGCCACCCCCGTTTCAGTAAAGGTGCTGGTCCCGGTTCCGGTGATTATAGGGTAGATATTGCCGCTGATCGGATTGACCTGATCCAATATTTGCCAGCCCGAGCCGTTGGTGATGAACTGCAGATTTTCGCCATCATTGGTCGATTCGGCGTCAGCCGCCACGAACGAATAGGCTGTAACCGCCGGTGCGCCTGGTGGCGGCGTTATGGTGATCGCCGAAAAGGTGATCGACGTCGCACCACCGGCAGCGGTGTAGAGGACCGGGCGTCCCGGGATACCCAGAAAGGCAGTGTTGCCGACTGCAGCGCCCGTCCAAGATGGCGCGGCTATTGCACTGAAGGCGGTCTGTCCGGTCGGTGTTACCTTCACATTGAACGACAGGACTGAACCGTCGCTGAGGTTGAGGGAAAAATTCTGTCCTGCACCGGATCGCGCCGTGGCGTCATTATAAGTTGAGAAATCGAGCCAGCAATAGGTCTCCCAACCTGCGGGTGCCGTTCCTTGCGACGTCGCTGGAGCGCAGCTTTGCGCATAAGCTGGCGTGCCCCACAGACACAGCCAAAGCGCAAGCACGCCTAATACACGCTTTAAACTGGCCACCTAATCATCCCACTTAAAAGGCACGTTCCCAAATACATCCATAATGGGACGTAGTTAACAACGCGTAAGCAATCTTTCAGAGCGGCAGAAACACTTGGATTTTATGGTAACGGGAAAATGCATAGATCCAATTTGGCAGTTTCCGGACTTTGGCACGCCGTCTGGACGCGACCATGTGCGACAGCGTGCCCGACAATGTGCACGCACAATTGGTTAGCAGTGGAAACTTGATGCCGGAGCTGGTCCATCAACTGAATCTGCTGGCAATATATCGCCGACATTTCTAAACCGCCGCGATGAGCACAAAAACCACTTCGGACCGCAAATATCCCGTCATCGAGCACCGGGATCAATTGATCGCCGCGATTGCCAAGGGGGAAAAACCCAAGGACCGTTGGCGGATCGGTACCGAACATGAAAAATTTGTCTATTCGCGTAAAGACCATCACGCGCCTTCCTATGACGAACCCGGCGGCATCCGCGATTTGTTAATGGCGCTGACCGAATTCGGATGGGAGCCAGTTTACGAAAACGGCAAGGTCATTGCCTTGAGTGGCAACGACGGCGCGGTCAGCCTTGAGCCTGCTGGCCAGCTCGAACTGTCCGGTGCACCGCTTGAAAACCTGCACCAGACATGCGCCGAAACCGGACGCCATCTCAAGCAGGTAAAGGCGATTGGCGACAAGACGGGCACAAGCTTTCTTGGCCTTGGGCTTTGGCCAGACAAGGCGCGCGCTGAACTGCCGATCATGCCCAAAGGCCGCTATGAGATCATGTTACGCCATATGCCGCGGGTGGGCAGCATGGGCCTCGACATGATGCTTCGTACCTGCACGATTCAGGTCAATCTCGATTATTCGAGCGAAGCCGACATGGCGCACAAATTCCGGACATCATTGGCGTTGCAGCCGTTGGCCACAGCGCTGTTCGCCAATTCGCCGTTTCTTGAGGGCAAGCCAAACGGCTTCCTGTCGTATCGCAGCCATATCTGGTCCGACACCGATCCGCAGCGCACGGGCATGTTGCCTTTCGTGTTCGACGATAATTTCGGTTACGAACAATATGTCGATTACATGCTTAAGGTGCCGATGTATTTCGTTTACCGCGATGGCAAATATATCGATGCGGCCGGGCTCGATTTCCGCGACTTTCTAAAGGGTGAGCTATCGGTGCTCCCGGGCGAAAAACCCACCGTCAGTGACTGGGAAGACCATATGTCGACCGCCTTCCCTGAAGTGCGGTTGAAAAGCTTTCTGGAAATGCGCGGCGCCGATGGTGGACCTTGGAACCGGATTTGTGCGCTGCCAGCTTTCTGGGTTGGCCTGTTATATGATCAGGGTGCCTTGGATGCCGCATGGGACGAGGTGAAACACTGGACCATGGAGGAACGCGAGGCACTGCGTTCGGCGGTGCCGGCACAAGGTCTGAATGCAGCCCTGCCCGGCGGCGGCAAACTGCTTGATCTGGCAGGGCGAATACTCGAAATCTCATCCTCAGGGCTTGCCGCGCGCAATTGTCTCAACGCCAGTGGTGACAATGAAACCGGGTATCTAGACCCGCTGCGCGAAATAGTCGCCAGCGGCAAATCGGTGGCGGAAGTATTGCTCGACAAATATCACGGCGAATGGGGCGGTGACATCACCCGCGTTTATGACGAAATGAGCTTCTAGATATCAGTGCCGAAGTGCCACAGTTGGCCCCAAATTTCACTTTTGCTGCAAAGCTTTGTTGATTTTGTGACGCAGCGCCGTAATGGCGCAAGGGAGTTTCAGGAGTGCGACTTTGATTCCGCCTCCTGCGTTCGCCAGCCCAGGGAGAATTTATGCGTTCTGTTCGCTCAACTATAACATCCAGCGTTGCCATCGCGGTGGCCAGCGCCGGCTTTTTCATCGCACCTGCCGCATTCGCACAAGACGCAACGGCGCAGAATGGCGCAGCCTTGGACGAAATCGTCGTCACGGCGCAACGCCGTGAAGAAAATCTTCAGGATGTGCCATTGTCGGTGACCGCAGTAAGCGGTGACCAGTTAAACGCTATTGCCGCAGGTGGCGTGGACATTCGTGGCATTTCCGGCCGGGTCCCTAGCCTGATAGTCGAATCATCGTTCGGCCGCACATTCCCGCGTTTCTATATCCGCGGTCTTGGCAACACGGACTTTGATTTCAACGCATCGCAGCCTGTCAGCCTGATTTATGATGATGTCGTTCTGGAAAACCCTATCCTTAAGGGCTTCCCGATCTTTGACATGGAGCGCGTCGAAGTGCTCCGTGGGCCGCAGGGAACCTTGTTCGGCCGCAATACCACTGCCGGTATCGTCAAGTTCGATAGCGTGAAACCAAGCGACGTCGCTGGCGGCTATGGCAAGATTTCCTACGGCCGTTTCAACGCCGTGAACTTCGAAGGCGGATTTGGCGGCCCATTGGGTGAGAAAGTCAGCGTTCGGGTATCGGGCATGTATCAACGCCAGGACGATTATGTCGACAATGTCGTTCCCGGCAAGACAACCAAGGATGCGTTCGAAGGTTACAAGGAATATGCGGCGCGCCTGCAGTTCCTGATTAAGCCAAGCGACGATTTTGATATCCTGCTCACGGGCCAGTTCCGGTCGCTGGACGGCACTGCGCGTCTGTTCCGCGCCAATGTGTTCACGCGCGGTCAGCAAGGCCTGAACGCCAATTACAACCGTTACCGCGTGTCGACCGACGGCAAGAACGAGCAAAAGGTGGATACGCAGAACATCACTGCGCGCATGACCTATGACGCAGGTCCCGTGTCGTTTGTGTCTGTTTCCAGCTATTGGACCGGCACCGCGACCTCGGTCGGAGATGTCGACGGTGGCTTTGGCGCAAACTTCCTTCCACCAAATCTCTATGGCCCTGGCCAGATTCCGTTCACCGCCGAAACCCGTGACAGCGTTCCCAAGCTGAAGCAGTTCACGCAGGAATTCCGCATCGCAAGCAATGGCGACGGTCCGTTGAGCTATCAGGCCGGCGTCTTCTACTTCAACGAAAATCTGAACATCGTTTCCAAAAACTATTCGACGCTTGGCGACCCGAACAACGCTGCGGATGGCGTGAACATCATCGTTTCGCAGGCGCAGAAGAGCAAGGCATATGGCATATTCGGTTCGGCAACCTATCAGCTGACCGACAAGTTCAGTGTGACTGGCGGCGTGCGGTACAATGACGACAAGCGCAATTTTGTCGCCGTTCGCAGCAAGGACACGCAGTTCCCGAACTTCCTGCAGAATCCGCTCGGGACGGTGCGCCGCAATGTCAGCGACAATAATGTGACCTGGGATCTGAGTGGCACTTACGCCGCAACAGACGATGTCAATCTTTATGCCCGCGTCGCGCGTGGCTATCGTGCGCCATCGATTCAGGGCCGGATCCTGTTCCCGCCAGCAACCGCAACGCCGTTGGAAAGCGGTGTGACGGTCGGCAAGTCCGAAACGATCACCTCTTATGAAAGTGGCATCAAGTCCACGTTCCTCGACGGACGGGCACGCTTCAACGTCAATGGCTTCTATTATGAGCTGAATGACGCGCAATTGACCGCGGTCGGTGGCGGCGTGAATGCCAACCGCCTGATCAACGCCGACATGGTGCGTGGCTATGGCTTTGAAGCTGATCTGGAGTTCAAACCTGTTCCCCAGATGCTGCTGACCGCTGGCCTGAGCTACAACAACACCAGCATTCGCGATAAGAATCTGACCACCGCTGCCTGTGGTGCCGTGCGCCTTGACACCTTCCCGAATGTGTCCTTGTGCACGCCGCTTGACCCAATTGTGGTTGCTGCAGCGCCATTCTCTGCTGCCATCGTCAACATCAACGGCAACAGCCTGCCCCAGAGCCCCAAATGGATCGCCAACTGGACAGCACGTTATGGTATCCCTGTGGGTAATGGCGAAGTCTATGGCTTTACCGATTGGGCGTACCGGTCGAAGATCAACTTCTTCCTGTATGAATCGGTCGAGTTCCAGGACAAGCATATGCTCGAAGGCGGCCTGCGCGTTGGCTACAAGACCGATGCCTTCGATGTCTCGGCGTTCGTCCGGAACATCACCGGAGATACGTCTGCCGTGGGTGGCATCGACTTCAACAACCTGACCGGCTTCGTCAACGAACCGCGCATCTGGGGCGTTGAAGCCGGGTTCAAATTCTAAATCCAACAATATCAAACAAGAAACGGGGCGGGTTTGCGAAAGCACACTTGCCCCGTTCGCATATCGGCGTTAAGGGCCATCTCCTTCGCTGAAACGCGAGGTGCAGGAGTTTAGCTCAGTTGGTAGAGCATCGGTCTCCAAAACCGAGGGTCGTGGGTTCGAGTCCCCCAACTCCTGCCATTTTCATATATTTATTGAAATGGCGGCCGCTTTAGGCAGAGCACAGCTATCACCAAATGACGCTGCGGAATGAGGCTATGGTCAGTTTCCCATGCGCAGCAGGAAATATCATTATCACGCAAAGACACAGCGCAAAGAAGATCAGAAGGTTCATAACTTGGCCCTTACCTTTGCGTCTTTGGGTCTTTGCGTGATAGGATAACTAGCGAAACCTACCGTTCCGCGCTTGCTTTCGCGGCTTTGGCAAACTTCAATGCGCCTTGCGTTTGGCAAACATGTGGTGAACCAACACAATGACTGCGCCGATAGCCAAACCGACGATGCCGCTCAACGTGGCATCGACGACCCAGGCCAGCGCGCCTTTATAAAGTCCGAAGAATTCGGCGGGATGGACGCCAAAGCCGTGGACGATAATCTGCCCGCCGACCCAAAGCATCGCCGCCGTGCCAATGGTCGACAGTGCGGTAAGCAATTTGGGCATGCCCTTGACCAAAGTTCTCCCGACCGCCTGTGATGCGCTGCTTTCCTGACGGGCCATGTGCAGGCCAATATCGTCCATCTTCACAATCAGGCCAACGACGCCATAGACCGCGATGGTGATCGCCACCGCCACAAATGCCAGGGTCGCAGCCTCAAGCCAGATCGATGTTTCGGCAAGGCTCTTCACTTCGTTAAGCGCAATCGCCATGATTTCGGCAGACAGGATGAAGTCGGTGCGCACCGCGCCTTTCACCATATTCTGCTCATGTTCGGCGCTGGAAAGCTCCACCAAATCCTCAACCAGATTTTCTTCTTCGTGCGGATGGATCTTTTCCCATACCTTTTCGGCGCCTTCAAAACACAGATACGCGCCGCCAAGCATCAGCAAAGGGGTAATCGCGACGGGCAGAAACAGGCTAAGCAACAACGCCACAGGCAAAATGATCACAAGCTTGTTGAAAAACGAGCCCTTGGCGATACGCCAGATTATGGGCAATTCGCGGTCAGGCGTAAACCCGGTCACATATTGCGGCGTGACGGCGGTATCGTCGATAACGACACCTGCTGCTTTGCTTCCGGCCTTCCCTGCGGCGGCGGCGACATCGTCCATCGATGCGGCTGCAACTTTCGCAATCAACGCGATATCGTCAAGTAAAGCAGCAAGACCCGATGGCATTATAACATTTCCCTTGGCGTGGTGATGCATTGGGAGATAACCAAAAACCTCAATTGTTCAAGGCAGTTCGGCGCCTAAGGGGCACAAGGGCACTTTCCTAAACAGACTTGCCTGCGTTTGTTTGGCATCTTGCGTTGTGGCGAATCCCTCGCTAAAGGCCTAGTCTTTCCGAAATCGGAACCTATATCGCTCTCGACCCGCCGGTCGGAGCGCTGGCGGCTATCCTCGGGATCGAACAGGAAGAAATGATATGGCAAAGACAAGCCCAGGTGAATTCATCCGTCAGGTACGGACTGAAATCGGCAAGGTAGTATGGCCGACTAGGCAGGAAACCGTGCAGACCGCCATCATGGTATTGATCATGACGATCATCCTTGCCGTATTCTTCTTGGGCGTCGACGCGGTATTTGCCGCAATCGTAAAGGGACTGCTCGCGCTTGCCGAAAGGTAAAAGCAGCGCCGTTCGGAAACTTTGGGGAAAAGAATAAATATTATGGCACGCTGGTACATCATTCACGCTTATTCGGGCTTTGAGAACAAGGTTCGCGACCAGATTCTGTCCGAAGCCGAGCGCATTGGCCTTTCGCAATTGGTTGAAGCCGTCGAGGTTCCTACCGAACAGGTTACTGAAGTGCGCCGCGGCAAGAAGATCAAGGCAGAGCGCAAGTTCTTCCCGGGCTATGTTCTGGCAAAGCTGAACATGAATGACGACGTGTACCACTTGGTCAAGAATACAGCGAAGGTGACCGGATTTCTGGGCGCGGGCAACAAGCCGCAGCCGATTTCGGAAGCCGAGGCTGCACGCATCCTCAACACCAAGCAGGAACTCGAGGCCGCACCAAAGAAGCGCGTTTCGGTCGACTACGAAATTGGCGATCAGGTCAAGGTGCTTGGTGGACCATTTGCAAGCTTCAACGGCCTTGTCGAGGAACTCGACTTCGACAAGAACCGCGTGAAGGTTTCGGTCAGCATCTTTGGCCGCGCAACGCCTGTTGAGCTGGACTTTGAAGAAGTCGAATTGATGAAGTGATTTTGGTTTCCGCCGGTTTTGGCGGTTCAGCCTGCAGCGCTTGCTTTTCGGGCGCACTTCACCTATTTGCGCCCCTCTTCTGATGAGAATCAGCAGAACCCGTGCGGGAGGTTGTTGCCAAAACTATTTTGGCGCGACTGTTTGACCGCTTAATTTGACCCCCGACTGTTTCGGCGATCGGGGGGAAAGAATGAAAGGACGCCATTCATGGCAAAGAAAATTGACGGCTATATCGGCCTGCAGGTTGCTGCAGGTTCAGCCACCCCATCCCCGCCCATCGGCCCAGCATTGGGTCAGCGCGGCGTGAACATTATGGAATTCTGCAAGCAGTTCAATGCGGCGACCGCCGACATGGAAAAAGGCACGCCAATTCCAACGAAGATCACAGTTTTTGCCGACAAGAGCTTTACCTTCACGATGAAGGCACCGCCTGCGACCTATCTGATCAAGAAGGTTCTGGGCCTCAAGTCCGGTTCGAAAGAGCCAGGCAAGCTGTCGGCTGGCAAGATTACCCGCAAGCAACTGGAAGAAGTCGCAACCATCAAGATGGCCGACCTCAACGCGAACGACATGGACGCGGCAGTGAAAATCATCTCGGGCTCGGCAATCGCCATGGGCCTCGAAATCGTGGAGGGCTGAGAACATGGCAAAGCTGACCAAAAAAGCAAAGTCGCTCGCACACCTCGATGCGGACAAGTTGTACAGCGTTGACGAAGCGTTGAAGGCCATCAAGGAACTGGCAACTGCCAGGTTCGACGAAACCATCGAAGTTGCTTTGAACCTGGGCGTTGACCCGCGTCATGCTGACCAGATGGTCCGTGGCATGGTTTCGCTTCCTGCCGGTACCGGCAAGGAAATGAAGGTTGCAGTGTTTGCACGTGGCGACAAGGCGACTGCAGCAACTGCCGCTGGTGCCGACAAGGTCGGCGCTGAAGACCTGATGGAAGACATGCTGGCTGGCAATCTCGATTATGACCGCGTTATCGCAACGCCGGACATGATGGGCATCGTTGGCCGCCTCGGCAAGACATTGGGTCCAAAGGGCCTGATGCCAAACCCGAAGCTGGGCACCGTCACCATGGACGTGGCTGAAGCCGTCAAGGCTGCCAAGGCCGGCCAGGTTGAATTCCGCGTTGAGAAGCAGGGCATCATCCACAGCGGCATCGGCAAGAAGAGCTTCACCGATGCAGATCTGCGCAAGAATTTCGACGCGCTGGTCGACGCAGTCATCAAGAGCAAGCCAAGCGGTTCCAAGGGCAAATATGTCCGCCGCGTTGCCGTCAGCTCGTCAATGGGCCCAGGCCTCAAAATTGATCTGTCGGACGTCGCCGGCGCTTAAAGCGTTTAGGCTCTGAACAAAAAAAGGGGCTGGAGGGAAACCTCCGGCCCTTTTTGTTTGGATGGACGCACTCCGCCTGCTGCGGGGGATATCGCCGTGACGTCGATTGCTTATCCTGCGTCGCCCCAGCGTAGGCTGGGGCCCATTCCTTCTATCAATTTAGCACAGTGGCACGCGGTGGGGCGTGATAGGCTCCAGCCTGCGCTGGAGAGACGGTGGTTGATTATGGCGCCCCGTTTCGGTCAGGGCGCGATGTCATTCCGCCCATCCGGTTGACCAGAACCTGATGGCCCACAACACCCCCTTGCAATGTAGGATTTGGTCTGTCAGATTCGACAACTGACATCGCCAAACGCCCGAATGGCTGCAGGGGCATGCAATCAGCCTTAAGCATTCAGCCGACGATTTAGGTGAGACCTTAGTGTGACTTTCCGCCGCAAAGGGCCCAAAATCCTCACCAGCACTCCAGACCGTCATCCCCGCGCAGGCGGGGATCCAACTCCTTCCCTGTGGCAAAGCATATCTGTGCGCACGATCAAAGCGCATGATGGATTCCCGCCTTCGCGAGGATGACGAACGGTATCCAAAATAGTGCCCTCCCCATCCGCGCTTGACTCTCGCCCTCACCCTGCTAGTGGCGTCCGTGTTCGGTGGGGCGACGGCTCCACCGGCAACCGTCCGAGACAGTTGGTGATGGGAATTTGCCCATCTTAATGTCCAGCCTAGACGGGGATAGAGATTTCAGGATTGGCTTTGCCATCCTTCGCCAATGCTCCGACTATCTGTCGTGTGCGCTCGGCATGAAACTTCCCCACGGACTAAGTCAGCGCATGCGCCCATCCGGGTGCTTCGCTTTTCGTGTTGGATTTGTCCGGTTCGCCGGGCGGTCCGAATAAGGAGTAGTGCATGAACCGTTCTGAAAAGACCGAAACAGTTGCATCGCTGAACGCCACTTTCAATGAAGCGGCGGTTGTCGTCGTCACCCGGAATCTCGGGCTGACGGTTGCGCAATCGACTGACCTTCGTTTGAAGATGCGTGATGCGGGCGCAACCTATAAGGTCGCCAAGAACCGTCTTGCCAAAATCGCCCTTGAGGGAACGCAATATGGTGCGGTAGCTGAATTGCTCACCGGACCTACGGCGCTCGCCACATCGTCGGACCCAGTCGCAGCCGCAAAGGTTGCGATCGAGTTCGCCAAGACCAATGACAAACTTGAAATTGTCGGCGGCGCGATGGGTGACACTTTCCTCGATGTAAACGGTGTAAAGGCGCTGGCTTCGTTGCCATCGCTCGATCAACTGCGCTCTACGATTATCGGGCTTGTACAAGCACCGGCAACGAAGATTGCCCAGCTGTCGACCGCACCTGCTGCGAAATTGGCACGCGTTTTTGGTGCCTATGCTGACCAAGAGGCAGCGTAACTTTTTAAATGAAACCGGCTGCGTCCCATGGTTTTTAACCGGCTGGGCGAGCCCTACAGATATGACAGAAAATCGGAGTGTTATTTAAATGGCTGATATTGAAAAGCTCGTAGACCAACTTTCGGCGTTGACCGTTCTCGAAGCGGCTGACCTTGCAAAGGCTTTGGAAGAAAAGTGGGGCGTTAGCGCCGCTGCTGCTGTTGCTGTTGCTGGCCCTGCTGCCGCTGCTGCACCTGCTGCCGAAGAGCAGACTGAATTTGACGTTATCCTGACCGGCGACGGCGGCAACAAGATTGCAGTCATCAAGGAAGTCCGTGCGATCACTGCACTTGGTCTGACCGAAGCAAAGGCTCTTGTTGAGTCCGCGCCAAAGGCGATCAAGGAAGGCGTCAACAAGGCAGAAGCCGAAGAAATCAAGGCGAAGATCCTTGCAGCTGGCGGAACCGTCGAGCTCAAGTAATTCGTTTCGAAGAGTTCATCTCTTAAGACATAAAAAGGGCGGCGCCTCGGCACCGCCCTTTTCTATTGGGTCGTTAGGCCCTTATTTGACCGGTTCAGGCTCAGGCGTTGGTGCGGGCTTTGCGTCCCGTAGCCGACCAACAAAAGCATGATGCTTGGCAAATAACGGGTCAGTGATCGGCGTTTGCACATCATTGCGCGGCGCGAACATCGGGTCCGTGATGGGGCCTGGAATTACCTTCCTGCTAAACAGCGGATCAGTGACCGGAACATCGGGCCGCGTGTTGACCTGCGGGCGCTGGCGTGGTGGCTCGGCCGAGTATTGCGGGGCAAATGCGGGTCGCACCGGTACTGGCGCGGCGGGAGAAAATGTGGGGGCAGTCGCCGCAGGCGCTGGTGCAGGCGCAACATAGCGTTCCTTGATCTCGGGAAGTCCTGCAACTGGGGCACGACGGCGGCGTGCTGCTAATAGGCCACCTAGGCCCAAAGCAGCAAGTGCCGCTGCTATGCCTGCAAATAGAGGCAGGTCGTCTCCACCAGCGTCAACCGGTGCGTTTGCCTCGGGCAGCGAGTTGGCATTGTCGGCGCTTGCAACGCCGTTGGTTACAGTTCCAGAAGGTGGAACGTTCGATGACGGCTCATTGAATGATGGCGCTGCTGCAACGGCATCTGATGCAGTTTCCGCGACCGGGCCAGCGGTGGGGGCAGCAACATTTGCGCTAGGCGCCCTTGTTGTCTGGACCCGTGCCGGGGCTTTTTTAGCAGCAACTGGGGCCGACGCAGACTTCGCCTGCTGTTCTTCTGCTACCTGTTGCGATGCTGCAGGGTTCACGACATCATTCGTCGTTGGCAGCGTTCTGACGATCGGCGGTGGCGTCACGGGTGCGGGAGCTGCCGGCTGGACTGCTGCGACTGGCGCGGGGATCGCTGGCGGAGGAACGTCCTGCGCCGCAACATAAGAAGAGCCGCTCATGAGCGCGACAAATAGGGCTGATTTCGTGACTGACTTCACAGAAAGTGCGGTTGTCATATCGTGTCTCCTAAGAACTAACAGACGGACAACGGTTCATCGCAAGGTTTGGCCCCAAGACAGCCGTCACAACGTGCGGCTTTGGCGACGAGTGGAGGGATTCACGCCCCGGTTCACCTGCCGTTCAGGCAAATGTCGCGTTTTGCATTACCTATCTCACGTGCATTGCGGGAAGAAAGGGCGCTCGTTTTACGGAGGTCCAAAGAAAACGGGCGACCCATTTACAGGCCGCCCATTTCTCGTTTACGCAGTATGGCTTGACTGCCTTAGCCTGCAAAAAGCGCAACGCTAACCACCAGAAGTGCTATCCACATCAGCCTTGGCGGTATGGAAATTTTAAACGCAATTTGCATCATTCACTCCCTTCTTCAAAGCCCAGCAGATCGCCGGGTTGGCAGTCCAGTACCTTGCAAATCGCCTCAAGCGTGGAAAAGCGGATCGCCTTGGCCTTGCCGGTTTTGAGGATTGAGAGATTGGCAAGGGTGATGTCCACACGTTCTGCCAGTTCAGTGAGGGTCATACGCTTTGCGTATAGCAGATCGTCCAGTTTGACGGTGACAGGCATCAGACCGTTCCCTCCAGCTCTTCACGCATTTCTGCGCCATATTCAAAGATGCCGGCAAGGATGAACACCAATAATATCGCCAGCAATCCGTTGATCGAGAAATCTGGTCCGGTATCGGATTCTCCAAACAAGTCCGCTGCTGCTCCTGCGGCAAAGGCCAAGGGGATACCCACGATCTGGATACCCACCATAAGCCACCCAATCGCCCGTAGACGGTGGGCATTGGCACGGGCGAAGGGGTTTCCGACTTCGACGCTGCTAATTATGGCCAGCAGTTTGCGCATGATGGTCCAGATCAGTCCCAAGATCATGACACCGAATGCAAACACAACCAAAAGGTTGGGAAGCAGTACGGCCTGATCCAGTCCAGGATTGGCTTGGGCAACCTCAGCCATCGCCTCCGTCCAGTAAAATGGCAGGACGATACTCACCAGCGCCAGCAACGCACCAGCCAAGGCGACAAAACCCATAATCAGGTACACCAGCAATTTCGTAAGCCGCAACACGCGGTTGTCTGCAATTCGTGTCATATCGTTCTCCAATATTGATATTATTGATAAACAATATGCACATTGTTGTTTCGCGTCAAGATGTTTATTGATTAACGATATATTCCGCGTTTCCGTCTGTTTTCTTTTGAAAATTTTCCACGCAACAGGCACTCACAACGGATGAACAACAACGCTGACCTCGCTGCATTGATTCGCAATATTCCCGACTACCCGAAGCCGGGTATTATGTTCCGGGACATTTCGAGCCTTCTGTTGGATGCCGAAGGGTTCCGTACCACGATTGACAGGCTGGCGGCCTTCGTCGACCCGAATACCGAACTCGTTGCAGGCATTGAAGCTCGCGGCTTCATCGTTGCCGCTGGCCTGGCATATGCTCTTGGCGTTGGCCAGTTGATGCTACGTAAACCTGGAAAGTTGCCCGGTGAAAAAATCGGTACAGATTATGCGTTGGAATATGGAACTGACCGAATTGAAATGCATGTCGGCCATGTCAAAACGGCGCAGAAGGTTCTTCTTGTCGATGACCTAATCGCCACCGGCGGAACGGCAATCGCGGGGATAGACCTGATCCGGCAAGGCGGCGGGCTGGTGGAACAGGCGTTGTTCATTGTCGATTTGCCGGATCTGGGTGGTGCCGAGAAACTGCGAGCCCACAATATACGCGTGCGGTCGCTCATCGGCTTTGACGGTGACTAATTTTATACTGGTGGAAATCAGTTTTGCGGATAGCGGCTTGCGCAGGTCTTGATGTCCTTGGGCTCAGGCCGTGCACCTTTGACTTCGAACCGGGCAATATACCCACCCAATTTCAGCTGCTCGGTAAAGCCCGTCAAACGATAGCCAACCGCGTCAAATTCACAGAATAACAGTTTGGGCGGAATACCGTGTCGGTCAGTTGCACGGTCGCGATCGACAACAATGACCTCTCCACCCTTTGCGAGCGCGGGTCGCATACGCCACAAAAAGGCATAGGGTTCCTGAATCTCATGGTACATGTGCACCATGAAAACCCGGTCAAAGCTGTTGTCAGGCAACCGAGGGTCATCAACTGCCCCTTCCTTGATGGCGACATTGTCCAGCTGTTCCCGCGTCACACGCTCGCCAAGCCGATCGAGCGCGCCACGGTTGATGTCCTGAGCAAGCACCCTGCCCTTGGGCCCAACCCGTTCGGCCAGACGAATTGTGTAATATCCTTCGCCCGCGCCAATATCGGCTACTGTGGTGCCGGGCTGGATGCCCGCCCAATCCATCACAAATTCGGACTCACCGGCCTCATCGCGCGCGGCCTCGGTTGAAAACTGCGTATCGCCTGCCTTGGAAACCAGCCGTTCAGCGCGTGGAAACTCCTTCGACGTTTCGCTTCTGCCGTCGGACGAATTATCCTGCGCGCAGGCTGCAAGCGCGAACAAAGAAATTACCGCTGCGCACAACCCAATCGACCTGATTTTATCATGCATCTTACCGTGCCTCAGCCTTCAGCCAGTTCAAGCGTGTGAACGCCCGCCTGTTTGTCAAATGCGGCAAACACATGTTCCACCCAATCAGGCAAGGGAATTGGCCGATGTGCATCAAGGTCGACATGCACGCTGACCAAATCCACCGTTGCGCGTAAATCGTCGGCGCCATCATCATTGGCTCCGTGGATCTCGACAAGCTGGTTCATACTCGTCCTGCCGGTGGTAATGGTGCGCGCCATGACTTCAATAAGCTCATCTGGCTTGATCGGCGCAAACCAGGTCACGGTTGCTTTCTTGACGTGAAATTCCAAAGGCGCGCCATCGGCATGGTCTCGAAATTTCACGGCACGCCAATATTCGGTAATCGCCACGTCGGCATAATCGAGATAGCGTGCATTGAAGACCACGCCTTGCGCGTCGGTTTCAGACCAGCGAACACGCATAGCGTGATGAAATGCAAAGTCGGTACGTGCCATATCAGATGGCCTTTGACTGGCCGGGCGTGTTAACGCCCATCGACTGCAAATAGCGT
Source organism: Sphingomonadales bacterium (assembly GCA_031371575.1). Lineage (GTDB taxonomy): Bacteria > Pseudomonadota > Alphaproteobacteria > Sphingomonadales > Sphingomonadaceae > Sphingorhabdus_B. The sequence continues at coordinate 29,869 of JANMJX010000061.1, read as the reverse complement.
TTCACATTGCGCGCAGCCTGCCGAAGCCGGTGTTCGTTTTCCACCATCGCAATGCGAACATAGCCCTCGCCATCCTCGCCATATCCCACACCTGGAGCAACCGCGACCTTCGCTTCGGTCAGCAATTGTTTTGAAAATTCAAGGCTTCCCAAATGTGCCAATGCTGGCGGCAGGGGCGCCCATGCGAACATGGAGGCGCGTGGCGGCGGAATATCCCAGCCTGCCCGGCCAAAGGCGTCCACGAGGATGTCGCGGCGTTTGTGGTACAACTGGCGGTTCTGTTCGACAATGTCCTGCGGCCCATTGAGCGCAGCGCACGCTGCCGCCTGGATTGGCGTAAACGCACCATAATCGAGATAGCTTTTTACGCGGGTCATAGCAGCGATCAACTCGCGGTTACCCACCGCAAAGCCCACACGCCAACCGGCCATCGAATAGGTTTTGGACAAGGACGTGAATTCGACCGCGACGTCCTTGCCGCCTTTGACCTGAAGGATGGACGGGGTCGGGTTACCATCGAAATATAATTCCGAATAAGCAAGGTCGGACAGAATCCACACCTTGTTGTCCTTAGCCCAGGCAACGAGCCGTTCGTAAAACGCAAGGTCTACCGTCTCGGCGGTTGGATTTGATGGGTAGTTGACGACCAAAATCGATGGGCGCGGAACGGTGAACGCCATTGCCCGCTCCAGCGAACGAAAATAATTCTCATCGGGCGTGGTGGGCACTGACCGGATCGTTGCGCCTGCAATGATAAACCCGAATGTGTGGATGGGATAACTTGGATTGGGTGCCAGCACGACGTCGCCGGGTGCGGTGATGGCGGTCGCCAAGCTCGCCAGGCCTTCCTTGGAGCCCATCGTTACCACTACTTCATTTTCGGGATCGACATCGACCCCGAAACGACGGGCATAATAATTGGCTTGTGCCTTGCGCAGTCCGGGGATTCCTTTGGAGGCTGAATAGCCATGCGCATCGGGTTTCTGCGCCACTTCGCAAAGCTTTTCAATCACATGCGGCGGTGGCGGCAGATCGGGGTTGCCCATGCCGAGGTCGATAATGTCCTCACCAGCACCGCGGGCTGCCGCGCGCATCGCGTTGACTTCAGCGATGACATAAGGCGGCAAACGTTTGATGCGGTAGAATTCTTCGGACATGGGCTCCCGTTTCCGGTTCGTTATTTTAGGAGCCGCCTTCATGGGCGAAGTTTTCGCCCATTTCCAGAAAAACAATATTCCGCATCAATTAGCGGGGCCGGTTACCCTTCGCCTTGTGCTTGACGCCATGCTTTGATGGCGGTGGACCGTCCTTGCGGAAAGGACGTGCGCCGTCTCGGCTGAACGAGCCGCCGCGCGGACCGTCTCCGCGTGGTCCGCCACGTGGTGGACCATCGCCGCGTGGGTTGACGCCAAGCTGTGACCGCTGCGGCCGATCGCCGTCGCGACCCATGCGCTTGTTTTCGCGCGCGGCTTCGCGCGGAGGCCCATTGGCCTGAACGATTTCGACATCATTGTCTTCGTCATGACCCGGTTGCGCAATGGCCTTGGTAAATTTCGCCACCGCAGCGGCAGCGATACCAACATGGGTTTCGTTGGCAGCGATGCGAATGGCGCCAATGTCGTTCTTGGTTACGCCGCCACGACGGCACAGCAATGGCAATATCCATTTGGGATCGGCATTGTTCCGGCGACCGACGTTTAACTTAAACCAAACCGAATCATCAAAACCGGCGCGATGGTCTTCACGCGGGCGTTCGCGGCTGCCATCGTCCAGCATCTCTTCGGCTTGCGGCATCTTGGCGCGATGGACTCGTACCAGCGATGCAGCGATGTCCTCGGCAGACATCGTTTCGAGCAGCTTAGCGCCCAAAGCGCGATCTTCTTCTTCGACCTCGACGGGGGCCAACAGGGTCTCAAGCAGGCGCTCGTGATCCTTCGCGCGGATATCCGCAGCGGTTGGAACCTTGATCCAGTCGGCTTCAATCTTGGCACCGCGCAGCATGGATTCAACGCGCTTGCGGCGCTGATAGGGCACGATCAAAACCGCTGTGCCCTTGCGACCGGCACGACCGGTTCGGCCTGACCTGTGCTGGAGCCCTTCGGCATCGCGGGGGAGTTCGACATGCACCACCAGTGATAGGTTGGGCAAATCGATACCACGTGCGGCAACGTCCGTCGCAACGCACACACGTGCGCGGCGATCACGCAGCGCCTGAAGCGCCTGATTCCGTTCCGATTGCGAGTGCTCGCCGGACAAAGCAACGACATTAAAGCCGCGTTCGGTCAGGCTGGCATGCAGGCGGCGGACGTTTTCGCGCGTTGCGCAAAACAATATGGCGGTTTCCGCTTCGTGCAGCCGCAAAAGATTGACGACGGCATTTTCGATGTCCGGTGGAGCGACCGTGACAACCTGATAGCTGATATCACCATGACCGCGGTCCTCGCCGACGGTGGAAATGCGCAACGCATCGCGCTGATAGCGCTTCGCCAGCGACACAATCGGCTTCGGCATCGTCGCCGAAAACAACAATGTCCGTCGTCCTTCGGGCGTTGCGTTCAATATTTCTTCAAGTTCCTCGCGAAAGCCCATGTCGAGCATCTCGTCGGCTTCATCGAGGATGGCGACCTTCAAAGCTGACAGGTCAAGCGCGCCGCGCTCCAGATGGTCGCGAAGACGTCCGGGTGTGCCAACAACGATTTGCGCGCCCTGGTTCAGCGTGCGCCGTTCCTTCGACGCATCCATGCCTCCGACGCAGGTTGCTATGCGCACGCCTGCCTTGCCGTATAGCCACATCAATTCGCGGCTGACCTGCAAGGCCAGTTCGCGTGTCGGGGCGATAATCAGTGCAGCGGGTTCACGCGCAAGGCTGACCAGCCCGCCGTCGAGAATCTGTGGTGCCATAGCAAGACCAAATGCAACGGTTTTTCCCGACCCAGTTTGGGCAGAAACGACCAGATCGCGCCCTACGGCTTCTTCTGCGATTACAGCGGTCTGGACAGGGGTGAGCGTATCATAGCCACGTGCGGTGAGCGCTTCATCGAGAAGCGGAGGTATGTTTTCAAATGTCATTATCCCGCGCCTTTGCGCTCTTTTTTTGTGAATGTCCATGCTGCGCTGCACAATAAAACAATCTTCGACAATTTCATTTGCTTTGATATGCCATTACGGATGGCCGACTCACCAAAATTTCCGACCTTCATCGACCCCAGCCAGTACATGAAAATGTTTGAGCCGTCAGGCGCGGCTGCTGACCCGATGGCGGCGTATCGCGCTGCCTTGGATGCGTGGGGTTCAGTGCTTGAGCCAATCGCCAAAGCTGGACGCGACAAGATTGATCCCAAGGACCGCCGGTTTGCCGCCCCGCAATGGGAACATCCGGTATTCGACCTTGTGCGCCAAAGCTACCAGGTCATGTCGGATTATTTGCTTACGGCTGCGCAACAGTTGGACGGCGTGCCGGAAAATGAAAAGGACAAAATCGGTTTTGCCTTGCGCAGCATCATCGAGGCGATGAGTCCCGCCAATTCCCCGTTCACAAATCCAGTCGCAATTGAACGGGCCATGGAGTCAAAGGGTGCCAGCCTGATGGCAGGTATGCAGCATCTGATGCATGATATGCAGCGGGGGCAATTGACGCATACCGATTCGGGCGCGTTCACGCTCGGCGAGAACATCGCCGCAACGCCTGGCAAGGTGGTCCACCAGACCCCCTTATATCAGCTCATTCAATATGACCCGACCACGGAAAATGTTCTCGAAACACCGCTGATCATCTTTCCGCCGTGGATCAACCGGTTCTACATCCTCGATTTGACTGCGGAGAAAAGCTTCATCAAATATTGCGTGGACCAGGGCATCACCGTGTTCGTCGTTTCCTGGAAATCCGCAGACAGTTCGATGAAAGACGTCATCTGGGATGACTATATCGCCGCCCAAATCGATGCGATAGATACGGTGCGTGCTGGCCTTAATGTGCCGGACGTGCATGCCATTGGTTATTGTGTCGCAGGAACCACTTTGGCCGCTACTTTGGCTATCCTCGCCGCAACGGATGCTGCCGACAAAGTGCGCAGCGCCACATTTTTTACAGCGCAGGTGGATTTCAGTTCCGGCGGGGAGTTGCTGCATTTCATTGACGACCACCAGATTGCCATGATGGAGGCGTTGAGTGCACCGCAAGGGTATCTGGACGGTCGCTTCCTGGCGCTCACGTTCAACATGTTGCGCGGAAAGGATCTGATCTGGTCCACCGTGGTCAAAAACTATCTGCTGGGGGAGGATTATCCGGCATTTGACCTGCTTCACTGGAACGGAGATGTCACCAATCTTCCGGCTAAATGGCACCGTGCTTATGTGATCGATCTCTATCGCGACAACCGGTTGGTGAAGCCAGACGATCTTTCCGCTTTAGGCACACCGATCGACCTGCGGCGCGTCAAGACGCCTACCTATATTCAAGCCGGGCGCGAAGACCATATCGCGCCTGCCGAAAGCGTTTGGAAATTGCAGGATCATTTTTCCGGGCCAACCAAATTTGTTCTGGCCGGAAGCGGTCACATCGCCGGCGTCGTAAACCCCCCTGCACATATGAAATATCAATATTGGACCAATGACGGATCTCCGCCCTCGCTGGAAGCCTTCATCGAGGGTGCGACCGAGACCAAGGGCAGCTGGTGGCCTGACTGGCTTGAATGGCTTCACCAACGCGACGCAAAAATGGTTGCCGCGATAGACGCACGGATTCCGGGTGCGGGCAAGCTCAAGGTGCTCGAGTCAGCGCCGGGTAGCTACGTCAAGACGCGATAGAAAGGGCGCGAACCAAATCGCGCCCTTTTCTGTGTCCAGCTATTGCGCTTCTGGAGCAGCCGCGCTGGCATTGTCCGGAAGTCCGCCAAGCTCTCCAACCATTTTTTTATACGCATCGAGATAGGCAAGAACAATGACTTGGCCGATGTCGCTGTTTTGATAGCTGCCGCCGCCTGCACCGGCAAGACCGCCGCCCCACCAAGCACCGCCGCCTGCACCCCAGCTGACATCAGACTTGCGGTAATAGCCTTCGGACAAAGCCTCGATCTCGGTGGTCCGGACGTTGACGACGGACAGCGACACATTGGCTTCTTTCTTCGAAACCTTGAGGCCGCCGATCAGGCCGCCCAACAGCCGTCCACCCAGCATCCCGCCAAGCGCGCCAGCGATGTTGCTGCCGCCAGAGTTGCTGTTGCGGCTGATGATGTCGGGTACGATAACATAGTCAGCTGCCTTGACTTGCTTGCGTCCAATGTTTGAACCCTGCTGAAGTTCGCCTGAGTCACCCAGCGCGCGCTCGACAGCCCGCGCCGCCAGGCCGCCACCGCGATCAACCAGTCCAAAGCAGCCCGATTTCTGAACGAAGAACTTGATGATGGCTTCAGGATTGGAAAGTCCAAGCTCGCTCCACCATTTGGTTTCGGGCTCGGTTATCGCCACAGTACCAAGTCTTTTGGTGCATACCGGAATCTCGGTCATGCTTTTGTCTTGAGCCTTTTTCGCCGAGGATTTGTCCTCTTTGGCTATGGCTGGCGTAGCCGCAACCAGCATCGCGCCGGCCAATAAAGTGGAAATAGTCAGTCGCATCATCATCCCTCCCATTATGGGCAAGCCAATAGCTTGCCGAAAAACAGATTTTTTGGTGCGACCCCCCTGTTGGCCGGTGTATATCCCCGGGTATGTTTCATTGCCAAGTGCAAAGCTGCGTAAACCCAAAAAAGCAGAGAAAAACTGTGCACATCAAGTTGACGTTTACGTAAACGTCGGGTATTTATGCAGAAATATCTTTGAGGAGAATCGTGATGCAACTGGAATTCAGCCCCGCAGAAATCGCCTTCCAGCAGGAAGTGCGCACGTTTATCGCCGAAAATTACCCAGAGAGTCTCCGCTCCGTTCAGGACGAAGGACACGATCTTTCGAAGGAAGATTTCCTATCCTGGCATCGCATTCTCGCGAAAAAGGGCTGGATCGCGCCTGCATGGCCAGTCGAATATGGCGGCACTGGTTGGACCGCGACCGAACGTTTTATCTGGTCCGAAGAACTGGCCGCCGCCGACTGCGTTGGCACAATGCCTTTCGGCCTCTCGATGGTTGGTCCTGTCATTTACACCTTTGGCACGCCGGAGCAAAAAGCACGATTCTTGCCCGGCATTTTGTCAGGTGATGACTGGTGGTGTCAGGGATATTCGGAGCCGGGCGCTGGTTCCGACCTCGCTTCCTTGCGCACGAAGGCTGTCCGTGACGGCGACGATTATGTCGTCAACGGCCAAAAGACTTGGACGACGATGGCGCAGCATGCGGATTGGGGCTTTTTCCTTGTCCGCACAGACCCCGATGCCAAGGCGCAAGAGGGGATCAGCTTTCTGTTGATCGATATGAAGTCACCTGGCGTCACCGTGCGTCCAATCATCACCCTGGGTGGCGAGCATGAAGTCAACGAAGTATGGCTCGAAGACGTCCGCGTGCCCGTCGAAAACCGCGTTTATGAGGAAAATAAGGGCTGGACCTGCGCCAAGTTCCTTTTGGCTCATGAACGCACAGGTATTGCCGCCGTCGCCCGTTCGAAGCGGGGCGTTGAAAAGATTAAGGCAATTGCCCGCACCGAACAGGACGGAGATCGTCCGTTGATTGCCAACCCATTTTTCAAGCGCAAGATTGCTGAGCTTGAAATTGACCTTACTGCGCTTGAGTTCACCGAATTGCGCAGCCTTGCTGGCGAAGCGTCGGGCAAAGGCCCGGGACCTGAATCCAGCTTGCTGAAAATCAAGGGCTCCGAAATCCAGCAGCGGATTACGGAATTGGCGCTGGAAGCCGTCGGTCATTACGGCGCGCCGTACTTCCGCGGCTTTGGCGAAGGCGACAATGAGCACCCCATCGGCCCCGATTACGCACATCGCGCAGCACCGACATATTTCAACACACGCAAAACGACGATTTACGGCGGATCCAACGAGATCCAGCGCAACATCATCGCGAAAATGGTGCTCGGTATATAATCGCTTCCCCCTCCCGCTTGCGGGAGGGGATAGGGGAGGGTCGCTTCCGTAAAGGACGCGACTCGCCCTCCCCCGGCCCCTCACGCAAGCGGGAGGGGAGATAAACAGCCAATAAGGCGACGACGGAGAGACACTTCACATGGATTTCAGCTACACCGAAACGCAGGACATGATCCGCGAAACGCTCAGTCGCTTTTTGGCTGATACGTACGACTTCGATAGCCGCAGCAAGATGATTGCCAGCAGCAGCGGTCGGGATCCGGGTATCTGGAAGGCATTGGCGCAGGATCTGGGTATGCTGGGCGCTGCGTTTAGCGAAGAGCATGGCGGCCTTGGCGGCGGACATCTGGAAAATGCCTTGATCATGGAAGAACTTGGCAAGGTGATCGCCATCGAGCCATATCTTCAGACGGTTGTGCTGGGTGGCGGAGCGTTGAAGGCCGTGGGTGGCGCAGTGGCTGACGCGGTGATCCCTGAAATCATCGGCGGAAATGTCATCATCGCATTTGCTTATGCAGAGCCCCAGGGCCGCTATAACCTCGCCAACATTCGCACGACGGCGAAGAAGGATGGGGCTGGTTATATTCTGAACGGCCATAAGGGCGTGGTGTACGCGGCTCCTTGGGCAACGCATTTGCTTGTGACCGCGCGCACAGGCGGCGGTGGCAGTGACGCAGACGGCATTTCCCTGTTCCTGATCGACGCCAATGCAAAAGGCATTGTCCGCCGTGATTATCCTACGGTCGACGGTTTTCAGGCATCGGAAATATATTTCGAGAACGCCGCAATTCCTGGTGACGCATTACTGGGTGATGAAGGCGCTGGCCTTGCGCTGATCGAACGCATTGTGGACGAAGCTACGGTTGCGGTCTGCGCGGAATCATGCGGCGTCACCTTCAAATTGCATCAGGGCACATTGGAATATGCACGGCAGCGCAATCAGTTCGGGCAGCCGATTTCCCGCTTTCAAGTCCTCCAGCACCGCATGGTCGATATGTTCATGGAGGTCGAGCAATCTAAATCCATGACCACCATGGCGACGCTTAAGCTGGATTTGCCGGCTTCTGAGCGGAAGGCAGCTGTTTCAGCGTGCAAGGCCAAGGTGTCCCGCTCTGCCAAATTTGTTGGCCAAAATGCCATCCAGACACATGGCGGCATTGGGATCACGCAGGAACTCGCTATTGGCCATTTCTTTAAACGGGCAACGATGATTGAAAGCCAATTCGGTTCTGCCGATTATCATTATGAGCGTTTTGAACAGCTGACATTGGCCGAATAAGGGGCTGTTGCTCGCTTTTGTGCACTGCAACATTTTTTGTTGACATGGTTTGCATTCGCATTTATTGTGCAGTGCAACACAACAGAAATGGTGCTCTAAAATGACCAGTAAAGCAGACACAAATGTTCCAGCGAAAACCGTCAAGACAACGGTATCAAAGGACGTGCCTGCCGCTGCGCCGAGCGCTGTTGCAAAGAAAAAGGTGGAAACTCCTACAGCTTTGCCGGTCGTAAAAGCCGCGCCTGTTGAACCATCACCAATTGCTCAAGGAGTAGCGCAAATGACTGACACTGTTAAAGCAACTGCAGAAAAAACCACCGAGAAAGCCACTGAATTCTTCGCTGACGTTCGCGAAAAGGCAACTGAAGCCGCTGAAAAAGGCAAGAAGTTTGCTGCTGAAGCCGTTGAATTCAACAAGGCGAATGTTGAAGCCATCGTTGAAGCTGGCAAAATCGTAGCCAAGGGCGCTCAGGAAATGGGCAAGACCAACATGGAATTCGCCAAGAAGAATTTCGAAGAAGTTCAGGTTGCCGTCAAGGAATTGACCGCAGTGAAATCACCAACCGATTTCGTAAAGCTTCAGGGTGAATTGGCCCGCAAGGGTTTTGACACTGCTGTAGCTCAGGGTTCGAAGAACACCGAAGCCATGGTCAAGCTGGTCAGCGAAATGTTCCAGCCGATCTCGAACCGCATCGCGGCGACGACAGAGCTTTTCAAGAAAGCTGCATAAGCTTTCTTACGATATTGCGCCGGTGCATCACGCACCTGCTGCCTTCTCTCCTCTCCTCCTTTTGGTGGCAGGCAACCGAGAAACGCCGGTGCAAGCAAACATAGATACCGTCCTTTCCGCTGCGGAAAGGGCGGTTTCTTTTTGCCGCACGATAATTGATGGTGAACGGGGCTTGCAGACTCGCCCTGCCGTGCCCTATTTTAGATTGATGCAGACTTATATGGCGCAAGATGATGACGAAAAACCTGGCGGCACCCCTGGTGTAGGCCTTGCCACGCGTACACGGCCGAAAACACAGAAACCGAGCCTGTATAAGGTTCTTCTGCTTAACGATGATTACACGCCAATGGAATTCGTGGTTCATGTGCTGAAGGCGTTTTTCCAGATGGACACCGATCAGGCAACGCGAGTCATGCTGCATGTCCATCAAAAGGGCGTCGGCGTCTGCGGGATCTTCACTTATGAAGTGGCTGAAACCAAGGTCACTCAAGTCATGGACTTCGCGCAGAAGAACCAGCATCCCCTTCAATGCACGCTTGAGAAGGCGTGACAAAGGCAGCCCTGATCGTCGGGGCTGGTGACGCCACCGGCGGCGCAATCGCCAAGGCCTTTGCGCGAGAAGGCTATGTTGCCTGCATTAACCGCCGTGCGCGAAATGCCGACCAGCTCGAGGCATTGGCGCAATCGATTCGCGCGGAGGGTTATAATGCCAAAGCTTTTCCGGCAGATGCGCGTATCGAGGAAGAGGTCGTCGCGATGGTCGATACTATTGAACGCGACATTGGCCCAATCGAGGTTGCTGTCTTCAACATTGGCGCGAACGTCAATTTCTCGATCCTCGACATGACTGCGCAGGTGTATCGCAAGGTATGGGAAATGGCGGCATTTGCCGGCTTTCTTATGGGACGCGAAGCCGCACGCCGTATGGTCGAGCGCCAATCAGGTACGATCATCTTCACAGGCGCAACGGCAAGTATCCGCGGCGGCAAGGGCTTTTCGGCCTTTTCGGGCGCCAAAGGGGCTTTGCGGATGCTGGCACAGTCAATGGCACGCGAACTTGGGCCACAGAACATCCACGTCGCGCATGTGATCATCGACGGCGGAATAGATACAGCATTCATAAGAGGCATCCGTCCTGATTTCGAGGACGCCAAGTCATTGGATGGCATATTGTCACCCGACGCCATTGCGCTGCAATATGTCGCCTTGCACAAGCAGCACCGAAGCGCCTGGACGCATGAGATGGACCTGCGCCCGTGGACGGAGAGTTTCTAATGCCGGACAGTTTCGAGTTTCTTTTCGATTTTGGCGGCCCGAACAGCTATCTCGCGCATAAGGCGTTGCCGGACATTTGCGCGCGTACGGGAACAGAGGCTGTGTATGTGCCCATCCTGTTGGGTGGTCTGTTCAAGCTGACCAACAATCAGGCTCCACTGATGCGCTATGCCGATACGCCCGCCAAACACGACTATGAAATGCTCGAATTTGACCGCTTCGTGCAAGCGCACGCGCTTCCCTTTAAAATGAACCCTCATTTCCCGATCAATTCGCTCCAGTTGATGCGAGGCGCGGTTGCTGCGCAACATCTGGGCTGTTTCATGCCTTATGTTGACGCCGTGATGTCCGCGATGTGGGAAGATCGCGCAGATATGCGCGACGCGACCGTCGCGGACGCAGTCCTTGATAAAGCCGGCCTCGACAGCAAGGCACTGCGCGCGCTGGCGGATGAAGCTGCAGTGAAGGCCGAGCTTGTTGCCAACACCGAATCTGCAGCAAATCGCGGCGCATTTGGCGTTCCCACATTTTTTGTGGGTGACGACATGTTCTGGGGCAAGGAACGGCTTGCGCAAGTTGAGGCGGCGCTGACCAAATCCTAAGTTGCGCCGTAACCGTTTCCCGTTAAATACGCAGCGATGGACAAAATAATCGTACGTGGCGGCAACGCACTTAAAGGCAAAATTCCCATTTCCGGGGCGAAGAACAGCGCGTTGACGCTGATCCCATGCGCGTTGCTCACCGACGAACCGCTGACGCTGCGCAATTTGCCTCGGCTCGCGGACATTGACGGTTTTCAGCATCTGATGAACCAGTTCGGCATTTCGACCACCGTGGCGGGATCGCGGCCTGAAGATTTCGGCCGGGTCATGACACTTGAAGCCACACGTATTACCAGCAACGTTGCCCCTTATGACCTGGTGCGCAAGATGCGCGCATCGATTCTGGTGCTTGGTCCGATGCTGGCGCGCGCAGGCGAAGCGACGGTTTCGCTTCCTGGCGGCTGCGCCATAGGCAACCGCCCAATCGATTTGCATTTAAAGGCATTGGAAGCCTTCGGCGTCGAAATCGAAGTTGCCGCAGGCTATGTCAAAGCCATTGCCAAAAAGGGTATACCAGGCGGAACGTACACCTTCCCGGTCGTGTCGGTCGGCGCGACCGAAAACGCATTGATGGCTGCAAGCCTCGCCAAGGGCACATGCGTTCTCCATAATGCGGCGCGCGAACCCGAAATCGTCGACTTGTGCAATATGCTCGTTGCCATGGGTGCTCAAATACAAGGCATCGGCACATCTGACCTCATCATTCAGGGAAAAGACCGTCTGCACGGTGCAACCTACCGTGTCATGAGCGATCGCATCGAGGCAGGCAGCTATGCTTGCGCTGCTGCGATGACTGGCGGTGACGTCGAGCTGGTCGGCGCGAAGGCAAGCGAGATGGACGCAACGCTTGATGCCCTGCGGCAAGCGGGCGTTTCGGTCGAAGACACTGCCACTGGTATTCGGGTGTCTTCTGACGGCAAGCTAAAGCCGCTGACGATTTCGACTGCGCCTTATCCTGGATTTGCAACGGACATGCAGGCGCAATTTATGGCAATGCTGTGCATGGCCGATGGCGCAAGCGTGCTGACGGAAACCATATTTGAGAATCGCTACATGCATGTGCCCGAATTGAACCGCATGGGTGCGCATATCGAGACCAAGGGTCGTACGGCCATCGTTCATGGTGTTAAGAAACTTACAGGCGCGCCGGTAATGGCCACTGACCTTCGAGCATCGATGAGCTTGGTGATCGCTGGCTTGGTCGCAGAGGGCGAGACGCACGTGAGCCGGCTCTATCATCTGGACCGGGGATATGAACGCCTTGAAGAGAAGCTTCAGCTGGTCGGAGCTGATGTGGAGCGTGTTGGTAGCGAATAACAGATCGCCAAATGGCTTACCCGATAATCAAGGAACAGTTGCAACCTCGGCATTTTTGAGGCATTCTGCTGACAAGTGACCGTAGATCTTTCCTTGATGCCCAATTCCGCCAACCGTCATCCAGTTCTGGAGTCGATTCGGTATAGCCCGATCGCAACCGTTGTCAGTGATCCAACCAAATCTGATAATCCACTCATCGCCGTCAATGCTGCATTCTGTACGTTGACGGGATATTCGGAAGAAGAGGTCATTGGACGCAATTGCCGGTTCTTGCGTGGCCCCGATACGGAAAATGGCCAGACGGAAAAGCTCCGCACTGCAGTATATGCACAGCATCCTGCACTGGCCGAACTGGTAAATTACCGCAAAGATGGTTCCCCTTTCCGTAACGCCGTGATGATCGCCCCGTTATTCGACGATGACGGCAAACTTGAGTTGTTTGTCGGGTCGCAGATTGAAGTGTTGCCTGAAGAGGAAAGCATCGGGCTCGTGCGGCAACAACAAGCCGCTCAGATCGTCGATCGTCTCTCACCGCGCCAGCGCGAAATACTGCAGCAAATGGCACGTGGCTTCCGCACGAAGCAGATTGCCTATCGGTTGTCGCTAAGCGAAAAAACGGTTCAAATGCATCGCATGCTGATGTTCAAGAAGCTTTCAACCTCGAACGCGGCGGACGCGGTCAGAATTGCTGTAGAAGCCGGGCTTTGACCCAAAACTGATTGTTACGGGCATACAGGGCATATGCCGTATTTCACGCCAAGGCGTTTGAGCGCATTAATGGTATCAGGCGAGCAGCTTAGGCTTGAAGGCCAAATGTGTTTCATACCCCCCTCCATATTGAGGCACATTTGACATCCTGGTACCCTTTACCAGCCTTCTAAAAGCTTATTATGTTCACCAGTGACCTAGATTTAATTTACGCATCTTGGAAGTTTCGTTGGTTCCAAGTTGGATTTTTGTACCGCCACATTATCGATGTGGCGGTATTTTTTTATGTACGGGACATAAGCCACAGCCTGATGGCGCTGGCGAGGCCGCACGGCGTGGCCGACTCCAGGCGCGCGACATCGATCTGCGCCACAATGGCATTTACCGGCAGCCCCTCATCATCGGCGGCAGTGCGCAATTTCTCCCAGAATAACGGCTCCAGACTGATCGATGTCTGATGACCAGCCACCGTCATGCTGCGCTTAATGGGTGGGTGATAGATTTCGCTCAATCCTGACGCGCCATCAATACATGTGCTGGCCACCGTTGATCGACAAAGTCGACCCGGTGATGAAACCTGCATTGTCACTGGTCAGGAACTCAACACCACGCGCGATTTCTTCAGGTTGACCAAGTCGGCCAACCGGGATTTGGGCGATGATCTTTTCCATCACATTTTCGGGGATCGTTGCGAGCATCTCGGTCCCGATATAACCCGGCGCGATGGCATTCGCAGTCACACCATAGCGGGCGCCCTCTGCCGCAAGCGATTTGGTAAAGCCATGAATACCGGACTTCGCCGCAGCGTAATTGACCTGGCCGATCTGGCCGCCCTGCCCGTTGACGGAACCGATGTTGACAATACGTCCCCACTTGCGTTCACGCATGCCTGCAAACACCGCCTTTGCCATGTTGAAGCAACCCGTAAGATCCACGCGGATGACTTCATCCCATTGTTCAAAAGTCATTTTGACCATGGTCGCGTCACGCGTAATCCCCGCATTGTTGACCATGATATCGATCTGGCCATATTCGGCCGCAATTTCTGAACAGGCATCAAGGCAGCTTTGGTGGTCGCCGACATCCCATTTGCGCACCGCGATTCCGGTGCGGTCCGAAAACGCCTTTGCTGCGGCGTCATTGCCGCCGTAATTTGCGATAACATGCCTGCCTTTTTCTTGCAGTTTCAGGCTAATCGCCTCACCAATTCCTCTGGTCCCGCCAGTCACAACTGCAACCCGTTTCATGCATCGCTCTCCTGAATAATATTTTTCAGGATGATTACTGTGCCGTCAGGCAAGTGCAAGTTGCCGTAAACGTTAGTCGGGAAATTATGCAAACGCAGAGTATGTGAATTTAAATCCAGCCAGCAAGCTCACGCCGCACTATGGCTTCGACCATGTTCATGCCGACCTCGCTGTCGTTGAGGCACGGCAGATAGGCATAATGCGTTCCGCCTTCTTCCTCGAACTGTTCATGCCCCTGCATGGCGAGTTCTTCGAGCGTCTCGAGGCAATCGACCGAAAATCCAGGCGCAAAAATAGCGATTTTTTTTGTGCCTTCACGGGCAAGCCGCATGATCGTGTCGTCAGTCGCCGGCTCAAGCCATTTGGCCCGGCCAAAGCGCGACTGGAAACTGACGACCAATTCACGGCCCATAGCCTGAGACAGCAATCGCGCGGTTTTCTGGCAATGACAATGGTAAGGATCGCCCAGATGCAAGGTGCGCTCCGGCATTCCGTGGAAGCTTATCACAACGCCTTCGGGTTCAAAATCAAGCGCCGAAAGCGATGTTTCAAGCGACGTCTTGAGCGCGCCAATATAGGCTGCATCGTCATGATAGGCAGGCAATGTCCGAATGGCGGGGTGCCAGCGCATCGCAGTCAAGGCAGCATAAGCTTCGTCCAACACGGTTCCGGTCGTCGCGCCGGAATATTGGGGATACATGGGCGCAATCAAAATACGGTTACAGCCGGCGGTCTTCATGGCCGCAAGCTGATCAGCAACCGAAGGGTTGCCATAGCGCATGGCATAACGGACATCAGCGCTCGCACCCATGCGCTGTTGCAGTGCCTCGGCCTGTCCAGCGGTAAAAAAGGCGAGCGGCGAACCTTTTTCAGTCCATACTTTTGCATAGGCTTCAGCCGATTTCTGGGGCCGCGTATTCAAAATGATGGCGCGCAATATCGGTTGCCAGATGATTGGCGGAATTTCGACAACCCGTCGGTCAGACAGAAATTGCTTCAAATAGCGCCTAACGGCAGGTGTCGTGGGTTCGTCAGGTGTCCCCAAATTTACGAGCAGAACGCCGATCTTCGGTGTCGCTACAGGGGGGTGATCAATTGGTAAAGTCATCATAGTCCCCGGGACAATAAGGGCAGTTCGCGCAGCCGGATACCGGCAGCGGAAAAAAGTGCATTGGCGATGGCTGGCGCAACCGCAGGAACGCCAAGTTCGGATACACCGCCCGGTTGTTCATCGTTGCGTGCAAACTCCACGGTAATCTCTGGCACGTCGGCCAGTTTCGGCAAGTCGATATCGCGCAGTCGGCGCGCCGTAGGCAAACCACTTTCGAAATCGGTGGCCGAACCAAGCGCTTGCGCAAGGCCAAATACAATCCCGCCCTCGATCTGTTGTCTTGCAAGATCGGGATTAATGAGCCTGCCACAATCGGCCATCGCATGGATCCGGTCAACGCGCACACCGGTCTCACTCGTCCGTGCAGTGACAATGATGGCAATATGGCTGCCGCGCATAGAGTGGCAGGCGATTCCACGCCCGCTGCCTGACACGCCGCCGTCCCAGCCCGCCATTGTGGCAACGCCCGTCAGGCAGCGCGCGAGACGCGTCTGCCCGACCAGCATTTGCATGCGGAACGACAATGGCTCAACGCCCGCATGTTGCGCGAGCTCATCGATGAATCCTTCAACGAAGAAGCAATTGTAGCTGTTTGCAAGCCCGCGCCAGGGCCCCGTGGGCATGGGCATGGTAACAGGAAAATGGTCAATGGTGATGTTGGGAATAGCGTAAGGAATGGCTGTTCCATCGAGCGCCAAAACGTCGAACGCGCCAGATGCTGATTTGCGTGCATCCTCCGCAGTGTCGCCGTCTATCCGATTGGCAAGCTCGCGCATAGTTGACGGCGCAGCGACCCGAATTGCCAGCCCGGTGATGGCGCCGCCTTCATTCATTGCTGCCGAAACCCTGCCCAATGCCGGACTGCGGACGTGATCCCGGATGAAATCCTCTGCCCGCGACCAGGTCAATTGCACAGGTCGCCCAACCTCTTTGGCGATCACTGCAACCTGCGCTGCAATCTGATTATCGAAATTGCGGTCAAAACTGCCACCGGCCATCACAGGATATAGAACAACATCGTCAACGCCGATACCAATTGCTTTCGCTGCTTCCGTCTTGGCAGCCTGCGGCGCCTGTGATGCCAACCACAGCTGCAGACGCCCATCGCGGAAATCAGCCGTCGCCGCGCGTGTTTCAATCGGCGCATGCACAGCAGCACCCACGGCATAATCTGCCTTAAAGATACGCGTTGCCGTTTCCGGTGCCATCGCAGCGTCGACATCGCCTATCTTGGTTGCGCGCATTCCCTTTCCCTTGGCGATCACGTCGGACAAAGACTGGCTGATCCGGCTGCTATCGGCCATTTGACCTTTGGTGCTGAATACAGGCGCCATTGCATCAAGCGCCTTGTTGGCCGCCCACCAATTGCTGGCCACCGCCGCAATCCAATTTTCGGTTTTGACCACTTGGATAACACCGCGGATCTTGCGTGCGGCTTTCGTATTCGCGGACAAAAGGCGGCTATTCCCCGCGGGCCCCGCCCGAACCGAGGCAAACAACATGTCGGGCAAGCGCACATCGCCTGCGAAACTTGCGCTGCCGTCCACTTTAGCTGACAAATCCAGACGGGGCGCATCATGTCCCGAAAGCCGGTTGCGCGGTGACGGGTGTAACGGAATGGGTGATGGCGGCTCAAGCCGTGACGCCTCGACCGCCAGTTGGCCAAAGGACAGGCGCCGCTTTCCAAATGTGACAAAGCCACGGTCGGTCTGGCACTGCTCCCATGACGTGTCCCAGCGTGCCGCCGCCGCCTGACACAAGAGAGCACGCGCGGCAGCTCCGGCTTCACGGCATGGCTGTTCAAATTGCCGGATCGAGCTTGATCCTCCGGTCACCACAAACATGTCGCGGCGCGCCAGTTCGTTTACGCTGCTTGCGACCAGCCCTCCGCCCACATCCGGAGCAAAATTCTCAGGCATGAATGCAGGAGACCATTCGCGCGCCAGCAATGTGTTTGCAAATACCGGGCTCGGCGGAACAGGCTGCACTGCAACCGAGCGCCAGTCGGCCCCCAGTTCGCCCGCTATGATTTGCGCAAGCGCGGTATATACTCCTTGGCCAGACTCGCTTTGTGGAATGGCGACGACAATTTTGCCATCTTCACCTATTTTGAGCCAAGGTCCAAAAAGATGCTCGCCATCGGCAGCGCGCAAATTTGGGGCATAGCGGCGCGGCCAAACGCCCCACGCGACCAGCAGTCCAACACCTACCCCGCCGCCAATGAGCAGTTTCCTGCGGCTAATACCGGGACTGGGCGACGTTTTTTCGTTCATGCAGCGGCATCTCTGGGCGAATCGATCCATGCGGCAACCTGCCTTGCAATGGCAGCATATGCATCGCTAATGGCACCGTCGCCCAGCGCAGGCGGCGTGCCTGCATCGCTGGCCATCCTGATTTTGATGTCGAGCGGGATTCGACCCAGAAAAGGAATGCCCAACTCCTTCGCCGCTGCTTCAGCGCCACCCGAGCCAAAGGGATCGCTCATTTCCCCACAATGCGGGCAAAGATATCCCGCCATATTTTCCACCAGACCAATGATGGGAACTTTGGCCGTATCAAAAAAACTGATTGCGCGGGTCGCATCAATGAGCGCCAAATCCTGCGGCGTAGAGATAATGACTGCGCCAATGGGCTTGTGCTTCTGCACCATCGACAGTTGAATATCACCTGTGCCCGGCGGAAGATCGACCACGATATCGCGGACATTACCCCATTTGGCGTCCACGAGTTGCGACAGCGCATTGCCCGCCATTGGGCCACGCCACGCGACGGCTTGTCCAGGATTGACCAATTGGCCCATGGACAGGAACGGTACGCCGCCGGCCCCTGTCACCGGGATCATCATCTTGCCCTCGGCTTCCGGCTTGATACCCTCGGCGCCCATCAGCCTTGGCTGTGACGGACCGTAAATGTCGGCATCCACCAACCCCACTGCACGCCCTGCCCGCGCCATAGCGATAGCGAGATTTGTAGACAGCGTCGATTTACCCACGCCGCCTTTGCCACTTGCAACTGCAATTAGGCGCGGCGTAATGCGCTCGGCGGTCATCATGATGCGCACGGACAGTGCGCCTGCCTTCTCGGCAGCTGCACGGACGTCAGCTTCGATTTCGCCGCGCTGTTCGGCATCGAGGCCGGAGACATCCAGCATCAGCGATACAGCGCCGTCGGCGACCTTCACACCGCTCGCTCGCGACCTTCACACCGCTCGCTCGCGTACCAACAACTGCTGAAATGGCATCGTAAAATGCTTTAAAATCGGACATGTCTTGCCGAATAGATTCAGAATTGCTGGATTGACACTGTTTTTCTGAAAAACCGTTCCTATAAAGGTTTTATGAGCAAAAAAATTGATACGCAGGGACCCGATATCTTGGCAGCAGATGGCAAAGGACCGTGGGATTCATCTGATTCTCCCGATGCTGGATCGACAGGCAGCGGGTCAGGACGAGGAGGCGGTTCCAAGCCCGAACCCGTGAATCCGTGGGACCCCACACCTGATGCTACGACGCGAACGCGCGCACGCGGTCCATCGCTGGAAGAATTGTTGCGTCGTAAGGGTGCCGGATTTGGCGGGTTGCCGCAGCGCCCCGATGGCAAAAGCTGGTTCCCGATCATAGTGGGCGGCATAGTCGCGCTTTGGCTGGTATGGACAAGTATCCACCGGATCGGCCCCGAACAGGAAGGCGTGGTAACGCAGTTGGGCAAATATGCCCGGACGGTGCAGCCAGGTATCCAGTTCACCCTGCCCGCGCCGCTGGAAAGCATCACCAAGATCGATACCAAACAGATTCAGACGACTTCCGTCGGCTCACCCAAGGCAAGCAGCGAAAATCTGGTCCTGACGAAGGACCAAAGCATCATCGACATGGCCTATGATGTGCGCTGGTCGATCAAAAATCCGTCGCTCTATTTGTTCCAGCTTGATAGCCCCGAAGGCACCGTCAAAGAGGTTGCCGAGAGCGCAATGCGCGCGGCGGTTGCCAATTACGACCTGACCGCCGCCATTGGCCCGGGCCGTGGTGCTATCGAACTTGAGGTGCGTCGTCGTATGCAGCAGGTGCTTGATGAATATCGCGCTGGCGTGTTGATCCAGAGCATTTCGATCCGGCAATCGGACCCACCTGCAGAGGTCAATGACGCCTTCCGCGAAGTGAACGCAGCGCAGCAACGCCGCGAGAGCTATCTGAACGATGCGCGCGCATATGCAAGCCGCGTTACTGAACTGGCGCTTGGTGAAACCGCCGAGTTCGACAAAATCTATGTGCAGTATCGCGAAGCGCCGGAAGTCACCAAAAGGCGTTTATATTATGAAACCATGGAACAGGTTTTGGGCAAGGTCGACAAGACTGTCGTCGAGACAGGTGGCGTAACGCCCTATCTCCCCATCCCTGAATTCCAGAAAAAGCCGGCGCAAAAAGCCGAACCCGTAACCGTGACAGGGACGAAGCAATGACGAGCACATTCCTGCGAAACCCAATCTATCTTGCCATCGGAGCGATCGGCGCGCTGATCCTTTTCAGCATGTCGGTGAATGTTGTGCCCGAAACCCAGCAGGCTATTATCAGTAGCTATGGTAAGGTCGACCGCATCGTGAACCCTTACAAGCCAGGTGAGCAATTTGGGCAGACTCGCGCTGGCCTGACCTTCCGCATCCCGTTTGTCGAACAGATCCAGATGATCGACAAGCGCGTGCTGAGCGTTGAAATGGAGCAGCAGGAAGTGCTGTCGACCGACCAGCTTCGGCTTCAGGTCGATGCGTTTGCCCGCTTCCGCGTAACCAAGCCGGCGCAGATGTACCGCACGATCCGTACCGAGGATCGCCTACGTGACCAGTTAAAGACGATTCTTGGATCATCTTTACGTAACGAGCTTGGCAAACGGACCTTTGTCGCCTTGCTGAGCGCGGAACGTGGCGAAGTCATGGAGAACATCCAGACCGCACTGAACCGTGAAGCGAGCAAATATGGCGCCGAAGTCATCGACGTCCGGATTAAGCGGGCCGACCTACCTGCCGCCACGCTCCAGTCGGCTTATAACCGGATGCGCAGCGCCCGAAATCAGGAAGCCATTGCCATCGACGCCGAAGGCCAAAAGGAAGCGCAGATCATCCGCGCCGATGCCGAAGCAGAAGCCGCGCGAATCTATGCCATCAGCTACGGCAAAGATCCGGACTTCTACGACTTCTACAGGGCAATGCAGAGCTATCGCCAAACCTTCCAGAATGGCGAAGGTGCGACGAACATCATATTGTCACCACAAAATGCCTATCTCGAAAAATTCCGGAACGGACGTTAGTCGAAACACCAATGACGTTTGCGGGTGAGAGAACATCCATTCAATTGGCGTTAAGCTTCGCCGCGCCATCGAATGGCAGAATTTCGGGCCATCTGGCCGTTGAATAAACGAAGGGAATGATATCCGTGCGTTACGCTTATGCAGTTACCACCGCGCTCCTGATGGCTGGCGGCACAGTCGCTCTGGTGAATGGCAACCCAGTCACCGCCCAGACGGGAGTTGCTGTTTCGGAACAACCCAATCTCGCCCCCGCCGGCGCGCCAGCGACCTTTGCCGATCTTGCCGCGCAATTGCAGCCTGCTGTCGTCAACATCGCCACCCGCCAGAAAGTGCAGGTCGCGACCAGCTTCAACCCGCTGACAGGCGAACGCCGTCCGGTCACACAAGATCAAGCAAGTGGCGGATCCGGCTTTCTCATTTCGAGTGACGGATATATCGTTACGAACAACCATGTCATCGTCGGCGGCCCAGCGGGCGATGCGGTTGACCGTGTCACCGTGACGTTGTTTGACGGCAAGGAATATGAGGCGGAAATCGTCGGTCGCGATCCATCGTCGGATGTGGCGCTGCTAAAGATCCGCGCAACTAATCTGCCGTTCGTCAAAATGGCCGATTCGAAGAAAAGCCGCGTGGGTGACTGGGTTATCGCCATCGGCAACCCGCTTGGCCTTGGCAACACCGTGACCGCAGGCATCATCTCCGCGCTTCAGCGCAATATTGGTGCAGGCGGCGCATATGACCGGTTCATTCAAACCGACACTGCGATCAATCCCGGCAATTCCGGCGGCCCGTTGTTCAATCTCAAGGGTGAAGTCGTCGGTATCAACAACCGCCTGATTTCGCCAGTAGGCGCCAATATCGGCGTTGGTTTTGCCATCCCTGCAGAAGAAGCGATTCCAGTTGTCGAGTCCCTGAAAAAGGGTGTGCGGCCTGAGCGTGGCTATCTCGGCATCAGCATTACGCCCGTGGGCGAGGATCTGGCCGATGCGCTTGGCCTTGAGAAGAACCGCGGTGAATTTGTTGCTCGGGTAGTTGCGGGCGAAGGCGCTGACAAGGCTGGCCTGAAGGAAGGCGACATCGTCCTGCGGGTAGATGGCCGTGAAGTCACGCCAGAGGCGACTTTGTCCTATATCGTTGCAAATATCAAACCAGGCACCAAAATCCCGCTCGACATCCTGCGCGAAGGAAAGCCGCTTAAGCTGAACGCGACGGTTGGCGCGCGTCCTCCTGAAGAGAAGCTGGCGCAAAGCAACTTCAACCCGGAAGAAAACAAGGACTTCGATAAGCAGACGGATAGTCCCGATTCCAAGATTGTGCGCGATTCGCTTGGCCTCAGCGTCATTCCGCTTGATGCCGAAATAGCGCGTGCGCTTGGGCTGACCCCTGACGTCAAAGGCATCGTGGTAGACGTGCCGGGAACTGGAACCGGAGCTCAGGTTGGCATACGCCGCGGCGACGTGATCGTCTCGGCCAATTACAAGCCGATCACTACCGCTGCGGGTCTTGCTGCTGCTGTAAAGGATGCGAAGGCCGGTGGCCGCGGCGCAATCCTGTTGGGTGTCAAACGTCGCGGAGCGTCCACACAATATGTAACTGTGCGACTGGACGATTAAGTCTGTTGTCGGGCGCGCCAGGCTGGTGCTAGTTAAGCTATGGACTTAATCAGCACCGACTGGCGCGACGACGCCGAGCACATCCTTCCCGAACTCGTGGACCTGCGCCGCGCAATTCATGCCGAGCCGGAATTGGGTTTGCAAAACCCTAAAACTTTAGAGAAGATTAAAGCCGCGCTTGCTGGCCTTCCGCTGGAGCTGCGCGAAGGTCCTTCAACGACGGGACTGATTGCAACGCTCAAAGGTCCCGCAAATGGCCGCACTGTCCTGTTGCGCGGCGATATGGATGCGTTGCCACTCCACGAAGACACTGGCCTTGAGTATAGTTCACTGACCGAAGGCGCGATGCATGCTTGTGGCCATGACACCCATGTGGCGATGCTCGTAGGTGCTGCAAAAATGCTGTGCGCAAAGCGGGACCAGCTTACGGGCACGGTACAGTTCATGTTCCAGCCTGGCGAAGAAGGCCATCATGGCGCGCGTTTCATGTTGGACGACGGGCTGATCGATCCTCTGCCCGATGCGGCCTTTGCCCTGCATATCATGCCCAATGCGCCGCGCGGCGTTTTCAGCGGGCGCAGCGGGCCATTACTTGCATCATCCGACGTGCTGACGATCACCGTCAAAGGGGCAGGCGGCCACGCCTCCATGCCGCACGATGCCGTCGACCCGATCCCCGTTGCCTGCGAAATTGTATCCGCGATCCAGACGATGGTAACGCGCAAGATTTCGGTGTTCAATCCGGCGGTCATCACCATTGCCAAGATATCGGCCGGCACGACGAACAACATCATTCCAGAAACCGCGCATTTGCTGGGCACGATCCGCACGCTGTCGCCACACCAACGCGCGCGGGTCGCAGAAGAACTGCACCGCCTCGCCCCCGGCATTGCTGCTGCGCATGGCTGCAGCGCGGAGGTTCACATCGAACAGGGCTTTCCGGTAACCGTCTGCGATGACCGCGCGGTGCGCTTCGGCAAGGATGTGGTCGAGGACCTTTTCGGCGCCGATAGCTGGATCACGCTCGACACCCCGATCATGGGCGCGGAAGATTTCGCTTATGTCCTCGAAAAAGTCCCCGGCGCGATGTTTTTCCTGGGCGCGTCGCACGAGGGCGACGACTGGCGATCCTGCTGCGGCCTGCATTCGAACCGCATGGTGCTCGATGACAGCGTCATGGCTCGCGGCGCCGCGCTCCACGCCGCAATTGCCGAGCGCTATCTGGCCGAGGGGTTTGCCTGATTTTTTATCACGCAAAGACGCGAAGACACAAAGACAAGATTATGCTTTGGAGGAGCTATGGTTGTTTACGACTCGTTTTATGCCTTCCTTGAAGGTTGCACATCCGAAGTTCATCAGGAGCCCTAATGGTAGGTCTAACAGTTTAAGATAGGTCAGAACCTGACGACCGTGAACAGCAAGCACACGTTCGGAGGCTTTCAGTTCAATCAACAACCGGCCTTCGACAAGCAGGTCCGCTTTAAAGCCCTCTTCAAAAAACCTGCCATTAAAGTGAATAGGGATGCATGTTTGCCGTTGGACCGACAGGCCGCGCTCGGTCAAGGCGTCGGCTAAGATTACCTCGTACACGCTTTCGAGAAGGCCGGGTCCAAGGCGGTTGTGTATGTTAAACCCACAATCAACCGCAACTTGTGCGAGATTTTCCAACTCTCGCATGACACCTCCTTATTTGCCCTATGCGCGCAAATTTTGGTTAGACCAGTCTGGATTACACCTTAATCATAGAATGTTATTTATATGAAAAATATAAGGAATTTAAAATGACGCAAAGCCGCAAAGGCTCAAAGTAAGAACAGAAATAAAAAATTAAATGGCTTCAACCAAGGCGGCAAAATTGGCTATCGGTCTTGAACAAACTGTTCTTCGCGTCTTTGCGTCTTTGTGTGAGATTATTTCCCCGCCGCTTTTTCCACGCCGCGCATGACACGTAGGACATTGCCTTGCGATATCTTGGCAAGGTCGGCTTTCGAATAACCGCGCCGGACAAGTTCGGCGAACAGGGCGGGATAGGTGGACACATTCTCTAGCCCCACCGGCAGTTCGTCTACCCCTGCAAAATCACCTCCGATACCAATATGGTCGATTCCGGACACTCTACGGATATGGTCGATCATATCGGCAACCTGAGCCAGTGTTGCGGCTGGTTTTGGGTTGGCGCCACGCCATGCTTCCATAGCCTTTTTCTCGCCTTCCGGGTTGCCCCGAAATTCGCGATACGCACGCGCGGACGCGGCCGCTTCGAGCAAATCCCACTCCCGCCTTTGCGGCGATGTAAAGCCTGGCACGAATGTCACCATCACCACGCCACCATTTTGCGGGAGCCGTTTCAGCACCGAGTCCGGCACGTTGCGCGGATGGGGCGTGATGGCGCGGGCATTGCTGTGCGTGAACAGAACGGGCGCTGTGCTTTTATCCAGCACGTCCTGCATCGTCGCTTCCGACACATGGCTCAGGTCCACGATCATCCCAAGGCGATTCATTTCGGCGATTACCTCAAACCCGAATGGCGATAGTCCGTCATTTTTCGGATCGTCGGTCGAGCTATCAGCCCATTCGGTGTTGAGCGAGTGGGTGATCGTCATGTAGCGCGCGCCCGCGCGATACATTTGACGCAATATGCCAAGCGACGAAGCGATCGAATGTCCGCCTTCCATTCCGATCAGCGAGGCAATCTTGCCCTTTTTCATGGCCGCTTCCACGTCGGCTGAGCTGCGCGCCAACTGGAACGTGTCGGGATAACGCGCTACCATGCGTTCGACGACGTCAATCTGTTCGGTGACCTGGGCAACCGCTTCATATTTGGGCAGCGAGGCATCCACCCATACAGACCAAAATTGTCCACCAACATGGCCTGCACGCAGCGTCGGGATACTCGTATGCATTTTTGCCAGTTGCTCGGGCGAAATATTGGCCAAGTCGAATTTGGAAAAATCATTGCCAAACATTTCCCGAATTTTCTCGGGCGTGTCGTTATGGCCATCGATGATCGGCGACTTCGCCAGCACTTCGTTTGCGGTTTCTTCGGGTGTTGCGCCCATCGCCGGGACTGACAGTGCGCCAAGCAGTGCCAAAACCAAAAGCCCGATAAATTTCCGCATCGTGGCGGTCCGTTTGTAAAACTGAACGTCCATAACAAACCCCCTCATCAACCAGAATCGACTCTGCCTGAACATGGGGTCTGTAGGAAAGTGTTTTGTTTTCAGGGCACCAAAATTGTGTCGACTGCCTTGTCGGCAAGCCCGGGATAATCGAGCGTGAAGTGCAGACCGCGGCTTTCGTGCCGTGACAGCGCCGACTGAATGATCAACGCCGCCACCTCGACCAGGTTACGCAATTCGATCAGGTCGGGCGTAACGCGGAAATGGCTGTAATAATCTGCGACTTCGTTGCGCAACAGGTCGATGCGATGCTGTGCGCGCTCCAGCCTTTTGGTGGTGCGCACAATGCCGACAAAATTCCACATGAATTGCCGGATTTCGCGCCAGCACTGCGCAATCACAACCTCTTCGTCGCTGTCGGTGACCCGGCTTTCGTCCCACGGACGAATTGGCGGTGGCGGCGGCAGGCTGTCCCAATGGGCGTCGATATGCCGGGCACATGCATCGCCAAACACAAAGCATTCAAGCAGCGAGTTCGATGCGAGACGGTTGGCACCATGCAAACCGCTTTGCGTGACCTCGCCCGCGGCATACAAACCCGGCGCATCGGTACGGCCATCGAGGTCGACAACGACTCCGCCGCAGGTGTAATGCTGCGCAGGTACGACAGGGATTGGCTCACGGGTAATGTCGATGCCAAGCCCAAGCAGCTTCTCATAGATATTCGGGAAATGCCCTTTCACGAATTCAGCTGGCTTGTGGCTGATATCCAAATGCACATAGTCCAGACCATCGCGCTTTATTTCGGCATCGTTGGCGCGGGCGACGATATCGCGTGGTGCAAGCTCCGCGCGGTCGTCATAATCGGGCATATAGCGGTGACCCGTCTTCGGATTTTTGAGGATCCCGCCCTCGCCGCGCACCGCCTCGGTAATCAGGAAGTTTTTCACTTCCAGATTGTAGAGACAGGTCGGGTGGAATTGCATGAATTCCATGTTCGATATGCGGCAACCAGCGCGCCACGCCATCGCGATGCCATCGCCCGTGGCGCCGCGCGGCGCGGTCGAATAGAGATAGGTCCGCCCAGCACCGCCGCTGGCCAGAATTGTGGCGCGCGCGGTGAAGGTTTCCACCTGACCTGTTTTGCGGTTCAGAGCATAGACGCCGTGGATTCGGCCGGAGGTGGAGAATCGTTCCTGGTGCCGCCCGCAAATCAGGTCGACGGCAACCATGTCGGGTACCAATTGGATATTCGGATGCGTTCTTGCCGCAGCTTCCAGCGCTTGCTGCACTGCCCAGCCCGTCGCATCGTCGACATGGACGATACGGCGATGGCTGTGCCCGCCCTCGCGCGTCAAATGCCAGTCATTGCCCTCCAGATTGAATGGCACACCCAGCTTTGCCAATCGTTCGATCGCCAAGGGTGCATTTTCGACCACGAATTCAACCGTGGCGCGATTGTTCAGTCCGGCGCCTGCGACCATTGTATCTTCGATATGGTTTTCAAAATTGTCGCCCGGTTCAAGGACCGCCGCTATCCCGCCCTGCGCCCAAGCTGTTGCGCCATCGGAAATCGAACCCTTGGCCAGGACCACAACTTTGCGGCTGGTCGCCAACTGCAACGCCGCCGTCAGCCCAGCAGCGCCCGACCCGATAATCAGAACATCCGCGTCCATTTAAGCTGAACTCGTGAGGCGAAGGAAGACATCTTCGAGATCGGCTTCCTTGGTGGTGACGTCGACTATGCCCAGTCCCAGGCCTTGGATAACGGATAGCACTTCGCCAGCGTTCATGCGGTCTTTGTTGTACGTGATCTCAATTGTACGGTCGCCAAGCAGATCAACTTTTTCAAAGGCTTCGTGCGTCGGCGCGGCGGTGACGTCGCGGTCAAGCGTCAGGACGACGGCCTTTTCACGGGCCATGCCAACGAGTTCGCGGGTCGGCTTGTTGGCAATCAACTGACCATTGTTGATAATCGCGATTCGGTCGCACAATTGTTCGGCTTCCTCGAGATAATGGGTTGTCAGAACGACAGTAACGCCCTCGCGATTCAAGGCGACGACATAATCCCACAATTGCTGGCGCAACTCGATATCGACGCCGGCGGTGGGTTCATCGAGCACGATCACTGGCGGGGCATGCACCATGGCCTTGGCCACCAGCAATCGCCTTTTCATCCCGCCCGACAAGGTTCGGGCATAGGCGTCTGCTTTGTCCTCCAGCCGCACAGCTTTCAACAGCTCCATCGTCCGCCGTTTTGATTTGGGAACGCCATAGAGCCCGGCCTGAAGCTCAAGCGCTTCTTTTGGCGTGAAGAAAGGATCGAACATGATTTCCTGCGGCACGATCCCGATCGATGCTTTCGCATTACGCGGATGGGCATCGATGTCGAAACCCCAAATGGCGGCGGTGCCCGACGTCTTCATGACCAACCCGGCCAAGATATTGATAAGCGTTGATTTTCCTGCGCCATTTGGCCCGAGCAACCCGAAAATTGAACCTTGGACAACATCGAAACTGACATCGTTAAGTGCCTGTTTCCCTCCGGCATATTGTTTGGAGAGGTTCTGGATCGAGATAGCTTGTTCAGACATCTTTGTGCGATAGCGAAGCGAGGATGCCAGTGCAATCACGCGAAACAGAAACCCCCCACAAATATGCAATGAAGCCGCGTCTTGGCCATCGCGAACTTCTAGAGAATATATTTACGATTGGCATTTAATGATGCCGGGATGAGATCGACCAGACCCTTTCTGCGCCATGTTGCACATGCAGTCTTGACGGCGTTAGCAGCTATAGCCGCAACGCAGCCTGCAATTGCCGGAACGACGCCCGGTGGCGCGGAAATAACGGTGGTCCGTCCCTTGTCGTTTGTGATGGACGATGATCTGGATTTTGGAACCGTCATCCGTGGGACCACTGCAGGCACGGTTACAATTGCACCGGATGGTGTCCGCACGCCAACCGGCGGCGTAACTCTGGCCAATGGCGGAGGCCACAAGCCTGCGTCTTTTGCAGGACAAGGCACATTCAACCAGCGTGTAGACATTTCGCTCGGTTCCAACACGATATTCCTGACAGGCCCCGGCGCACCAATGCGCGTGCGTGACTTTGTCATCGGCAGTACACCGACCGCGGTGCTAACCACAGCTCCGTTGCGGTTTCGCATCGCCGCCACGAACGGCATCTTTGTGTTTCCAGTAGGCGCGACGCTTGAAGTCGCTGCCAATCAGACGCCGGGCAAATACACCGGGACATGGACAATCACACTCGAATATTTCTGAGCCGTTGCGGCGCAACAGCAGCTTTGCTAAGCGCCATGCATGAACAGCAACGACCCCGAAACCATCCGAGTCCGCGAACCGCGCGTTGCCTGTGACGGCAGCGGCGATATCCCCGCAGCGTTGGGACATCCCCGCGTCTGGCTTCAGATTGATGAAAAAGGGTATGTCGATTGCGGCTATTGCGACCGGCACTTTGTGTTGGTGGGCGGTCCTGCGGATACCGGCAAAAGTTAAGCTGGATGCATGCCGGCGACGTCACGCCGCCGCTGCAATGTCCTGCAGGCGAACCCGATCCTGAATTGCAATCATACGGCGGTTCGGAAGATTAATGACACCGTCGGCTTTTAGCTTCGAAAGCTGACGGCTGACGGTTTCGATCGTCAGCCCAAGCACATCGCCCATTTGTTGCCGGTCAAGTGGCAGTTCAAAGGCATCAAGGCCTTTTGCGTCGGCGTTACAGCCGGTTTCACCCAGCCGGACAGACATTTCGAGCAGCAAGGTCGCAATGCGTTCGGTCGCTGTTTTCTTGCCGAGCACCAGCATCCATTCGTGCGCCCGGTCCAGTTCCTTTAGCGTCCGCCGCAACAGCTTATGCTCCAGCTCCGGATGCCGCCGCGCAAAACTGTCAAATGTCGACCGCGAAAATATGCACAATTCAGCATCGGTGAGCGCTGTCACGCTGTAGGGGCTCTGCTGGCCAAAGGGTCTTCCGATAAAGTCAGAAGGGAAAACTATCCCAACGATTTGTTCACGGCCGTCAGCCATGCTGATAGACACCTTCAGCACGCCTTCAATGACATTGGCGACCACGATGGAGTCGTCACCCTCCCAAAGCACCGTTTGACCCTTGGCGACTTTCTGCTTTCGGCCAAGTTTCCCCAATACCTCGAGCTCGCCAGTGTCAAGCCCAGCACAAATGGCACGATTCCGGACAATGCATTGGGTGCAGTCTGTCATGTGCATACGTGTAGCGTTTGCAACAAGGCGCAGCAACCACTCATGCGGTTCACGAGGCTTCCCGATAATTGACCGCGAAAAAAATGGGACGCTCTGATTTCGGCTGCGCATCGAACATGGCGAAAAAGCAGCGCGCGGGGCACAGCGTTTCGTCGCAATAACGCCTTGGTAGCGAAGGAGGGACTTGAACCCCCGACCTATGGATTATGATTCCACCGCTCTAACCAGCTGAGCTACTTCGCCATCCAAGCGCGATTCCCGGCATTTGCGGGGAAGCACGCGGCGCTATAAGCGGGGGGTTACAGCG
>JANMJX010000025.1:0-12954 GCA_031371575.1 Sphingomonadales bacterium | reverse complement strand
GCGCCAATCAGCGCCACCCAAGGCGCGGCCACGAGGGTCGCGGCGAAAAGGCCCACGGCGGCAAGCGCCATGAAACGCAGGCTTCGCCGCACCTTGATCGATGACCAGCTATAGGTTGCGACATTGGAGATCATCAGCAATGCACACAGCAATAGCCAGGGCGCCATCAGACGATAGTCGCGTACCCATTCTGCCCCGGTTTCAAACCAGATCATCATGGGCAGCAAGGCAAGCGCGGCGCCCGGAGGGGACGGAACGCCCGTGTTGAACCCTGCGGACTTGTGCGGCTGATTGTCGGTATCGATCCGCGCATTGAACCGCGCCAGACGAAGCGCAGCGCACAGCACGAAAAACACCGATATAGTCCAGCCAAAGCGCGGCATGTCCTGCATCACCCACATATATACAACGAGCGCGGGTGTTGCGCCGAAGGCGATGACGTCCGAAAGCGAATCCAGTTCAGCACCAAAGCGGCTTTCGCCATTCAGCATGCGCGCAATGCGTCCATCCAGCGCATCAAGCACGCCAGCTATAACGATCATCGCTACAGCATTTTCCCAACGGCCCTGCATGGCAAACCATGCACCGGACAAACCAGTGCACAAGGCCAACGCCGTAACAGCATTAGGCGCGAGCGCCCGTAGGGAAATTCCGGGACGGTTGGAATGCGGTTCCATCAATGCGCGACGGCTAAAAGATCCTGGTCCACGCCCAGTTCAGCGAGAACCGTTTCGCCCGCAACGCAACGCTGCCCCTTGATGACGCGCGAAGAAGTGCCATGCGGCAAATACACGTCGACGCGGCTGCCAAAGCGGATAAGCCCGACACGCTGGCCATTGGCTACGCTGTCGCCCTCTTTCACAAAGGCAACGATGCGGCGTGCGACCAAACCGGCGATCTGGGTAAAGCCGATGCGGACACCATCGCTGCGTTCTACGAGGAAATGCTGGCGTTCGTTTTCTTCACTGGCCTTGTCGAGGTCAGCATTCAGGAACTTGCCGGCGATATACACAACCCGCTTGATCGTTCCACGAATGGGCGTCCGGTTGATATGCACGTCAAACACGCTCATAAAAATGGATACGCGGGTCATGGGCTGATCGCCAAGTCCGTCAGGACCGCGCAATTCAGCTGGCGGCGGGACTTTTTCAATCAATGTCACCAATCCGTCGGCGGGTGCGACGACGAAGCGGTCTTCAATGGGTGTGGCCCGGACAGGGTCCCTGAAGAAAGCCAGCGTCCATGCCGTTACCGCCGCCATTGGCCACGCAAGCGTTTCCCATGCCATAAAGGCAAAAAACAGGGTAATGCCTGCGGCGATAAGGCCGAACTTGCGGCCTTCAGGATGAATGGGTGGAAACGACCATTTCGCGACGCCGGTACCCCGGTTTGTCAATTCTTGTCTGCTCATAGCGTCTAGCTAGGGGATACATGCCAATCTTACAACCTTAGATGCCAATTCCGCCATTTTCCGACAATCACGGGGAGTAGTTGAACATATGGCAGACTTTGCTATGGCTCCGCACAACATACCACCTCCCTCACGGAAAGTGCTTTCAGCCATGGCAAAAATTAAGGTCAAGAACCCGGTCGTTGAACTCGATGGAGACGAGATGACTCGCATTATCTGGGAGTGGATTCGCGAGCGTCTGATCCTGCCCTATCTCGACATTGACCTGAAATATTACGACCTTGGCATGGAATATCGCGACAAGACCAATGACAAGGTTACCGTCGAATCTGCCAATGCGATTCGTGAGTTCGGTGTCGGTGTGAAATGCGCCACCATTACGCCTGACGAAGCCCGCGTGGAAGAATTTGGCCTGCAGAAAATGTGGAAGTCGCCAAATGGTACTATCCGCAACATCTTGGGTGGCGTGGTCTTTCGCGAGCCGATCGTGATCAAAAACGTCCCGCGCCTCATTCCCGGATGGACCGACCCGATCGTCATTGGCCGGCACGCATTTGGGGACCAATATCGCGCAACCGATTTCCTGGTCCCCGGTCCAGGCACACTTCGCCTCGTTTGGGATGGCGATGATGGCCGCACGATTGACGAGGAAGTGTTCCGTTACCCATCGCCTGGCGTCGCGCTCGCGATGTACAATCTGGACGATTCCATTCGCGATTTTGCCCGTGCATCGCTGAATTATGGCGTGACCCGCGAATGGCCGGTCTATCTGTCGACCAAGAACACCATCCTGAAATATTATGACGGCCGGTTCAAAGACCTGTTCCAGGAAATTTTCGAAGCCGAGTTTGCCGAAAAGTTCAAGGAACTGGGCATTGTCTACGAACACCGTCTGATTGACGACATGGTGGCGTCCGCGCTGAAATGGTCGGGCAAGTTTATCTGGGCCTGCAAGAATTACGATGGCGATGTGCAGTCCGATCAGGTTGCACAGGGCTTTGGATCGCTTGGCCTGATGACATCCATCCTGATGACGCCCGATGGCAAGACCGTTGAAGCTGAAGCAGCGCATGGCACCGTGACTCGCCACTTCCGCCAGCATCAGCAGGGCAAAGCAACCTCGACCAACCCGATTGCATCGATTTTCGCATGGACCGGCGGGCTGAAATTCCGTGGCAAGTTCGACGAAACCCCTGAAGTAACTCGTTTTGCGGAAACTCTGGAAGAAGTCTGCATCCAGACCGTTGAAGACGGCCACATGACCAAGGACCTTGCCATCCTGATTGGCCCGGACCAGGCTTGGATGACGACTGAACAGTTTTTTGAACAGGTTCGCGCGAACCTCGAAGTCAAAATGGGCAGCTGGCAGTAAGCCAACGCCTTCCGGAAAATTGAAGCGCGGGGGGAAACTCCCGCGCTTTTTTGTTGCGCCGCCCTTCCCTTCTTATGCTGCATGTGCGTAAAAGGAGGCATGGCAGCCGAAATTTATTCCGACGGCTTAAGCGACCTAATCGTTATTCTTGGCGCCGCCGGTGTCGTCATTCCCGCGTTCGCGCGTTTCCGCGTAACGCCCGTTATCGGTTTCATTCTGGTCGGAATCCTCGTTGGCCCCATGGGCCTTGGCGCATTGGTCGACCAATATCCGCCACTGCAATGGGTCACCATTTCCCAGCCAGACAGCATTCACCCAATCGGCGAATATGGAATCATTTTGTTACTGTTTTCCATTGGCCTTGAACTGTCATTTCGCCGACTTTGGAAAATGCGTCGCCTGGTTTTCGGGGTTGGCGCGGCCCAGCTGTTTGGCGCTGGCCTCATCATCGCCGCGGGTCTTTACCAATTTGGCTATGGTGTAACAGCCTCCATCGGCATCGGCATCGCACTGGCGCTGTCGTCAACAGCTTTGGTGCTTCCCATTGCCGGGACACATTCCGCGGTTGGCAAATCGGCGCTGGCGATGTTGTTGTTCGAGGATCTTGCGATTGTCCCGATCATCTTCGTGTTGGGCGCGCTCGCTCCAAAAGCAGGCGACAGCTCATGGGAGGGGCTGTTTACCGTGTTATGGCAGGGCGGCCTCGTCATCGCTGCCATGCTGGTAATCGGAAGGTTCCTTTTGCCGCGCTTATTTGGCCAGGCTGCGCGCACGAAAAGCCCCGAGTTGTTCGTGTCGGTAAGCTTGCTCGTCGTTATCGTCGCAAGTCTCGTTACCGGCGCGGTTGGTCTTTCCCCAATCGTGGGTGCCATCATTGCGGGCTTGCTGATCGCGGAGACCGATTATCAAAGTGAAGTCGAAGTCATGACTGCCCCTTTCAAGGGTCTGGCGCTCGGGGTGTTCCTGATCAGCGTGGGGATGCAGATTGACCTTGGCTTCGTGGCCGATAACTGGCCTGCTTTGGTCGGCGCGGTGGCTGGGGTGGTCATAATCAAGGCGCTGGTAACGGCTTTGCTTCTGAAGCTGAATGGCGCGCGCACGGGTACGGCGACCGAAACGGGCGTACTGATGGGCAGCCCGTCCGAAACCACGCTTATTGTGCTGGATGCTGCCGGCGCTGCACAAATCATCGACGCCGCGACGATCAACTTCTGGCAGGTTGCAACCGCGATTGGCCTGACGATCACACCGATATTGGCGCGCATCGGACATGACATGGCAACACGGCTCGAAATGCGCGAATCCGATGACGCAGCATATGAAAATGACGCGACTACCGACCCGCGCACCGTCATCATTGGCTTTGGCCGTGTGGGCAGATTGGTCGCCGACATGCTGGTCACCCATGGCCAACCCTATATCGCCGTGGAATCCGACATTGACTCGGTGGCATCTGCCCGGCGCAAGGGGTACAAGATTTTGTTCGGCGACATTTCGCGGCCCGAAACGCTCGACCGGCTGAATTTGGGCGATGCGCGCGCGCTTATCCTCACGATGGATCAGCCTGTTCTGGCCGAACATATTGTCAGGCGCGTGCGGTCGTGGTTGCCCGACATCACGATCGTGGCGCGTGCGCGCGACCCGGACCATGCCGCGCGGCTCTATCAGGCCGGGGCAAGCGACGCTGTGCCCGAGACACTCGAAAGCTCGCTGCAATTGTCGGAAGCCGTTCTGGTTGACCTCGGCGTGGCCATGGGACCAGTGATCGCCTCCATCCACGAAAAGCGCGACGAGTTCCGGCGGCAAATCAAGGAAGCCGGAGGCCTCGACGAGGCCCCCAAGCTCAAACTGACAACTTAGCCCGCAAGCATTGCCTTGATCGCGTCCAGCGCTGCTTGTGCAAGCTCAGCGCCAGCGGGGCCACCGCCCTGTGCCATATCGGGACGACCGCCGCCACCCTGAGCGCCCATCGCTTCGGTCGCGGCGCGCACAAGGTCAGGCGCTGTCACTGTGTCGTGCAGGGCGGGTGATACTGCGACCACAACCGTGTTGCTGTTCTCGTTGGCCGCAATAATCGCCACCACGCCTGAACCGATGGCTTTCATCTGGTCATCGGCCAGCCCGCGCAACGCCTTTGGTTCGATGCCAGCGATGACCTGTCCCATGAAAGTGACATCGCCGATCTGCTCAGCCTCTGCCTTCGGACCGCTACCACCTGACAAAGCGAGCGCGTTTTTCGCTTCGGACAGTTCCTTTTCCATACGCTTGCGTTCAGCCATCAATGTTTCGATGCGTATGCCGACGTCATCCGGCGCTGTTTTCAGCAGCGCGGCAATGTTCTTCAATTGCGTTTCACGGCCAACCAGCCACAGGCGCGCGGCTTCCCCGGTCAACGCCTCGATCCGGCGAATGCCGCTTGCCACCGCGCCTTCGGAGACGATCGTGAACAAGGCGATGTCGCCCAGCGCATTCACATGCGTGCCACCACACAACTCGACCGAATAATTCGCGCCTTCGGTGGTACCCATCGACAGGACGCGCACTTCATCCCCGTATTTTTCGCCGAATAACGCCAAGGCACCAGCGGCCACGGCATCCTCCGGGGTCATTAGCCGTGTAGACACGGGCTGATTTCCGCGAATTTGGGAGTTCACATCCGCCTCGACCAAGGCAATTTCCTCGGCCGACAGCGCCTGATTGTGCGAGAAATCGAAACGCAGGCGATCGGGCGCAACAAGGCTACCCTTTTGAGTCACATGCCCGCCCAAGCGGTGGCGCAATGACGCATGCAACAGATGCGTAGCGCTATGGTTGGCACGCAGCGAGTCGCGGCGTGCGGTATCGATTTTCAGGGTCACAAAATCGCCGACCTTGATCTCGCCGGTGCTTATGGTGACCTGATGCGCATGCAACCGCCCCAAAGGCTTGGCGGTATCGGTGACCTCGCCAACCATGTTGGTGCTTGAGATAACGCCAGCATCGCCCATCTGGCCGCCGCTTTCGCCATAAAAGGGCGTCTGGTTGGTGATGACGGTGACCGTATCGCTGCCGACAGCCGATTGCACTTCAATGCCGTCATTGACGAGCGCGACAACCTGCCCCTCACCTTCGCTTGCGGCATAGCCTGTGAACTCGGTCGCGCCGACACGCTCGGCAATGTCGAACCAGACATCATCCGACGCCTTTGCGCCCGAACCCTTCCAAGCGGCACGCGCCATGGCTTTTTGGTTGTTCATCGCTGTTTCGAAACCGGCCTGATCGATGCCAAAGCCCTGCGCGCGTAACGCGTCTTCGGTCAGGTCATAAGGGAAGCCATAAGTGTCATACAATTTGAACGCAGTATCGCCGGCCAGCACATCACCCGGCGCCATGCCAGCGGTGGCCTCGTCAAGCAGCTTGATCCCCTTGTCCAACGTCCGGCGGAACTGGGTTTCTTCCTGGCGAAGCGTCGCTTCAATCAGCGGCTGCGCACGCAGCAATTCGGGGTAGGCAGCGCCCATCTCGGCAACGAGGCTATTCACGAGACGGTGCATCAACGGCTCTTTCGCACCCAGGATGTGCGCATGACGCATGGCGCGGCGCATGATGCGGCGCAGGACATAGCCGCGCCCTTCGTTGGAGGGCATGACGCCATCTGCCAACAGGAAACTGGTCGACCGCAAATGGTCGGCGATTACGCGGTGGCTGGCCTTTTGTTCGCCTTCTGCTTTGGTCCCCGTCAGTTCCTGCGACGCGTTGATCAGCGCCTTGAAAGTGTCGGTGTCGTAATTGTCGTGCACGCCCTGCATGACCGCAGCGATGCGCTCAAGCCCCATGCCCGTATCGATAGATGGCTTTGGCAAGGGCACGTCCGATCCGTCATCCTGACGTTCGAACTGCATGAACACGAGGTTCCAGATTTCGACAAAGCGGTCGCCGTCTTCATCGGGACTTCCCGGCGGACCACCAAAAATATGGTCGCCATGGTCGTAGAAGATTTCACTGCATGGCCCGCAAGGACCCGTGTCACCCATCGACCAGAAATTGTCCGTCGTCGCGATGCGGATGATACGCTCTTCGGGCAGGCCAGCAATCTTGCGCCACAGGTCGAATGCCTCGTCATCAGTGTGGTAGACAGTCGTCGTCAACCGCGATGGGTCAAGGCCCCATTCCTTCGTCAGCAGCGTCCACGCATGGGTAATCGCCTGCTCCTTGAAATAATCGCCGAACGAGAAATTCCCGAGCATCTCGAAAAATGTGTGATGCCGCGCGGTGTAGCCGACATTGTCGAGGTCATTGTGCTTGCCGCCCGCACGCACGCATTTCTGGCTCGATGCAGCACGCGGGGTTTCACGGCTTTCAAGGCCCGTAAACACATTCTTGAACGGCACCATCCCGGCATTGACGAACATCAATGTCGGGTCGTTATACGGCACGAGTGGCGCAGACTGGACTACGTCATGGCCGGCGCCACCGAAATAATCGAGGAAGCCACGGCGGATGTCATTTGTTGATGTCATAATATCCGCGACTTAGGGAACGACTGGCCTTGCTGCAAGCCGGATATGCAGTTTCCGCTTCGCTTAGGCATATGCATAAGGCCCGCCCTTTTCGAGCGCAGTCTGATAGGCCGGACGCGCGTGGATTTTCTCGACATAAGCGGTGAGATGCGGGCGGTTGGCCGCCTGCCCCATTTTCACCGCAGCTTCGGCAGGGAAGCTCATCATGATATCCGCCGCGGTCAGGCTGTCGCCGACAAACCAACCCGTTGCCGCGAGACTCTCTTCCATAAACGTAAAATGGCTATCGAGTTGCTGGCTGATGCGTGCGTGCAAGGGCGCTGCGGCTTCACCAAGGCGCGCGGTGTACAGGTTAAGGAGGATCGGCGTCATCGCTGAACCTTCGGCAAAATGCAGAAATTCGAGATAGCGGATATGCGCGTCGGTACCGCGCTCCGGAATCAGGGAATCTCCACCGAGGCGCTCGCACAGATATTCGACG
This sequence comes from Sphingomonadales bacterium, assembly GCA_031371575.1. Lineage (GTDB taxonomy): Bacteria > Pseudomonadota > Alphaproteobacteria > Sphingomonadales > Sphingomonadaceae > Sphingorhabdus_B. The sequence goes on along the minus strand of JANMJX010000025.1, from coordinate 5,191 downwards.
ATGGCCCCCGATTCAAAAATCACCTGTCCATCGTCTTCGATAAGCGGGGACTTGCCCAAAGGATGGACATTCAAAAGTGCCTCTGGCGCGAGGTTCGTGACTGGATCGCGTTGATAATGGCGAATTTCATAGGGAAGCTCCAACTCCTCAAGCAGCCACAAGATACGCTGCGAACGGGAATTGTTGAGATGATGCACGATGATGGTCATGGAAATTACCCTTATGGATGACTGTTGTTGTGATGGATGAGTGAAGCCAGTTCGCGCACCAGCTTTGCGGCTACTATGGCGGTGAGGTCGTTGATATCGCGCGCCGGGTTCAGTTCGACGATGTCTGCGCCAACAATGTGCGCTTTCTGCCGCGCCAAAATGGAGAGCACCTCGCGCACCGACAGGCCGCCTGGTTCGGGATGGGCAACGCCGGGCGCTTCCGAAGGGTCAATGCCGTCCAGATCGATGCTGATATATAGAGGCGTTTCAAGCAGCGGTACCTGATCGGACTGAAAGTCCAGCATGGACAGGATCTCAACGCCATATCGCTCCGCCTGTTCGCGGCAATGCCGGTTCAGCGTGCGGATACCAACCTGCACAATCCGTCCGGCATGGCCGCCTTCAAGAATGCGGGCAAAAGGCGATGCGTGGCTGCGCGGGTTGTCCTCGAAATTGGCATAGAGATCGGGATGGGCATCGAAATGCAATATGTTGATTGGCCCGTGGAGCTTGGCCAGTGCGGCAACCACGGGATAGGTCACGGCGTGGTCTCCGCCGAGAAATATCGGAATGGCACCCGCGTCGATGCTTGTCGTGACAGCCTGCGCGATCAACGCATCATCAGCGGCGCAATCTGTGTCCGACAGAGGCAAATCGCCTTGGTCTTCAAAGGCGATGTCTGTGCCAATCTCATCACCGGATTGCGCGGAAAGATTGCCCCGGTCGCTCCACAAGGCGGCACGGATCGCGGCTGGCCCTAAGGCTGCGCCGCGCTCAAAGGAGCTGTTCTGGTCGGTGGGCAATCCTATGAGATGAACAAGCGGCTTCATGCCAGCAGTTGCGCCGCAGCCATTGCGCCTGTCAAGGCCCAGCGACGGCAGACGCAAGGATGCAGATTACGCCGCGCAGCTTTATCCGTTCGCGTTGGACGCAAATGACCCGCCCCGGGGTGGACCAGGACGGGTCGAAAGCAACAGCCTCAGGCAAGGCCGCGCTTGTTCTTATTAGGCCGAACCAATCTTCTTAGAGATCGTCATCCGCGTCAGGGCCCGTCATCAGGACCTCCGCAACTTCTTCGGTCTTGCCGCGAATGGCTGCTTCCAACCGCGCCGCGACTTCAGGATTTTCGGTCAGATAGTTTTTCGAATTCTCGCGACCTTGGCCAATCCGGATCGAGTCATAGCTGAACCAGCTGCCCGATTTCTCCACCAGCCCGGCCTTCACGCCCAGATCAAGCAATTCTCCAGTCTTGGAGATCCCCTCTCCGTACATGATGTCAAATTCGACCTGCTTGAACGGCGGGGCAACCTTGTTCTTCACCACCTTCACGCGCGTGGTGTTGCCGACAATATCTTCCCCCGCCTTGATCTGGCCGGTACGACGAATATCGAGGCGGACAGATGCATAGAATTTCAAGGCATTGCCGCCTGTCGTGGTTTCGGGCGAACCATACATCACACCAATTTTCATACGAATCTGGTTGATGAAAATAACCATGCAGTTCGACCGGCTGATCGAACCTGTAATCTTGCGCAGCGCCTGGCTCATCAACCGCGCCTGCAAGCCGACATGGCTGTCACCCATTTCGCCTTCGATTTCCGCACGTGGCACCAGCGCGGCAACCGAGTCGATCACGATAATATCCACTGCGTTAGATCGCACCAATGTATCGGCGATTTCAAGTGCCTGCTCACCTGTATCAGGCTGCGACACAATCAGATTGTCGACATCAACGCCAAGCTTCTTTGCATAGCCGGGGTCAAGCGCATGCTCGGCATCGATAAAGGCTGCCGTGCCGCCTGCCTTTTGTGCCTCTGCAATGACATGCAAGGTCAACGTCGTCTTACCCGAGCTTTCAGGGCCATAAATTTCAATCACGCGGCCTTTGGGCAAGCCGCCAATGCCAAGCGCAATGTCCAACCCGAGCGAGCCTGTTGAGACAGCATCAATGCTGATGGCCTCGCGGCTACCCAGCTTCATTGCTGAGCCCTTGCCAAATGCCCTGTCAATCTGCGCCAAGGCGGCTTCTAGCGCCTTTTCACGTTCCGAACTTTTCATACCGTTTGCCTGATTCCCATCAATTATCTTGAGACTTGCTGCCATTTTTCCACTCCTTAGCGTCATGTCCGATTCGGATTATCATCCGGAACATCCATTATGTACACCTTCTGTTCCAAAAGAACAAGAGCGGAACATGTAAATTTATATGTTTATTTTCAGTATCTAAACTATTCCCCCTTCGCAAGCGCGTCGTGCACCGCTTCCGCAATCTGTTGCACGGAAAATGGCTTGGCCAAAAAGGAAACATTGTCGAGGCTGATGGTCTCGCGAAGCTGCTCCTCCGCATAGCCTGACATGAACAAGAGCCGGATTTCACCATAAGTTTCACGCAACTGCCGCGCCATCGACGGGCCATCCAGATTGGGCATGACCACGTCCGACACGACAAGGTCATAGCGCTTGCCATCGGCGAAAAGCTCAAGCGCTTGCTCGCCGTCGGCTGCGGTCTCGACCACATAGCCTTGCCGGACGAGTGCCCGCTCGGCGACCGCGCGTACCATGTCTTCGTCCTCGACGATCAATATGCGGCCACTGCCCCAAAGATCCTTGGGCTTGTAAAGGTCGCGCTTGGCGACTTCGGGCGCTGGCACTTCCCCCCTGTGCACGGGCAGGAAGATATCAAACCGCGTGCCTTCTCCCGGCTTTGAGTTCGCAAAAATAAACCCGCCTGATTGTTTGACGATACCGTAGACCGTCGACAGGCCAAGACCAGTGCCCTTGCCCATTTCCTTCGTGGTGAAAAATGGTTCGAATATCTTCGACAGATTTTCCTTGGGAATGCCAACGCCGCTGTCTTCGACCGACAACAGCACATAATCACCAATGGGCAGGAACTCGCTGCCCATCGCGGACACCTCGCTCTGGCTGACCGCTGCGGTGCTGATATGCACAACGCCGCCCTTGGGCATGGCGTCACGCGCGTTGACGCCCAGATTGATGATGACCTGCTCAAGTTGCCCCGGGTCAGCACGCACCGCCCCTACCCCGCGTCCGTGATGCACCTCAAGCCGGACGGTTTCGCCCAAAAGCCGCTTCAGCAAACTGGAGACATCGGCAACGACATTGGCCAATTGCAGGATTTGGGGGCGCAGCGTCTGCTGCCGCGAAAAGGCCAACAGTTGGCGGGTGAGGCTGGCCGCACGGTTGGAATTGTTCTTTATCTGCTGGATATCGTCATAATCGCTGTCGCCAGGCTGGTGCCGCAGCAGCATAAGATCGCAATAGCCAATAATGGCTGTCAAAATATTGTTGAAATCATGCGCAACGCCGCCTGCCAGCTGGCCGATGGATTCCATCTTGGTTTGCTGCGCCACCTGCCGCTTCAAGGTGATTTCTTCGCTATTGTCCTTCAGCCCAAGCAACACGGCCGCTTCGCCAAGCCCGCGCACGCCGGCTATGGACAAGGCAATAACTTCATCGGGCCGCTCCTTGAGGCGGATGGCAATATCGCCCGAGGTCATGGCGCCGCTGCCATAGCGCCTTATGCTGTCAAGCACGGCGCCCTTGTCCTCGCTGATGACGAGATCGCCGGGATAAGGTGGCAACTTGGTCGGCTCGACATCCAGCACGCGGGCAAATGCGTCATTGGCAAACAAAAACCGCCCGTCGCGATCGACCAGCGCAAGTCCAAGCGGCAAGGTCGACAGCAGTTGTTCGACATGCGCCAAAGCAAGGCCACGATCCACTTTCGCGCCCTCCTCATCCACTGCAAGCAGCAACGCCGCTCCATCCGTATCGCCTTCGTTCAATGGCACGTGAAGCAATCTTATGGGTAACCCGCGACGTCCCTCACGTTCAAAAAAGACGCTGCCTTTTTCATCCATGCGGACAAAGTCCGCAAACGGCCTGCCCGTAACGGCTTCAAAATCGGTGCCCGTCGCACGCAATTCGAAAGCCGCATTGGCAGCCTGCACGCGGCCGTCCTTGTCAAGCGCGACCGCCATGACCCCGCTGCTGGACATGGCACGTCCGATTCGGCCTTTGATAAGTTCAAGCGCCCGGCTTTCAATCGCGAGCTGCTCAATCTTGGCGAACCGCCACAGCAGATATTCATCGGCCCCGCCGGCACGCGCAACCTTTACGCTGAAGCTTCGCCCGTCCTTGGCAATTTCGGCGATTTCAGCGCTTCCATCGCGCCAGGCCGCCCGACCTGCTGCCACGAGCAAGGTTCTGTTTGTGTCATCAATGCCCAGATCCGGTGGTGCCTTCAGCCCGGGAAAGGCGAATGTGAAATGATCATTTGCGCATACGAGGCGCCCGGCACGGTCGCTGATCGCAATCGCCGCGTTGCTCATTTGAGTCGCGGCGTGCGTGATCGACCAATCCGGCATTGGCAATTCGGCTGGCATTTCCACCGAATGGCTGTTTCGAAAATAATGAACAAGCCCGGCGGCGGCAATGATCGCCGCGGCCGTGGCGCCCAAAAGGGCGAGGTTTTCCGTCGTAAACCACAATATCGCGAGCGACAGCACTGTCGCCAGCGATAGCACCGCAATCTGTTTGATGTCTGGCTTAGGAGACATATCGACATCCCCGCCAGCTATCTGAAACTCAGTTGGCGGGGATATCTTGTTCAAAACGGCTCCTTACCAGATACGAACACGGTCCTCAGGCTTGAGGTATAATTTTCCGTCCGCTTTCGGCTGGAACGCATCGTACCATTTGTCAAGATTGCGCACCACCCAAGCACGCTGGGCCGAAGGGCTGTGCGGATCAGTGATCAGCCGCTGACGCAAATTGGCTTCGCGGTAATTGCGACGCCAAACCTGCGCCCATCCGAGGAAAAAGCGCTGATCACCGGTCATCCCATCAATGACGGGTGGCTCTTTGCCATTCAACGATGTGCGATAGGCGTCATAGGCAATCGACAGTCCGGCAAGGTCGCCAATATTCTCGCCCAGCGTAAATTCGCCTTTGACCGA
>JANMJX010000127.1:0-9882 GCA_031371575.1 Sphingomonadales bacterium | reverse complement strand
GCGCGGTTCAACACTATCGGAACGGTGAGTTTCGACCATCCCGATCCGTCGATCTTCACCGTACTGACCTCGCCCAGCGAGACGATCGGGCGCGCCAATTGCGACTTCGTGATCTTCCCGCCGCGGTGGATGGTGGCCGAGGACACGTTCCGGCCGCCGTGGTTCCACCGCAATTTGATGTCGGAGGCGATGGGGCTGATCCACGGGGCTTATGACGCCAAGGCCGAGGGGTTCGAGCCCGGCGGGCTGTCGCTCCACAACAGGATGAGCGCGCATGGCCCCGACCTCGACAGCTGGCGGGGGGCGAGCGAGGCCGCGTTGCAGCCGCACAAGATCGAGGGGACGATGGCGTTCATGGTCGAAAGCGCGCTGCCGTTCGTGCCGACTGCCGCCGCGCTGGCGAGTGCGCAACCCGATTATGACGGGGCGTGGAGCCAGTTCCCGAAGGCGGTCATTCCACGCTGATCGAGTCGAGCGGCAGGCCGACGTGATTTTTGGCAAGGGCAGTCCGGGCGGTTTTCGTCCCGCGAAGTGAATCGAGTTCGGTCATTTGCAGCCTGCGCGACAAGCCGTCCGATTGATATTTCTCTTGCCTGCAACGCGAAGCGCCTGCTCCGCGCCGGTCAGGGCGCAATGCCGCGCTCGCCGCGTGCCGCAACCGAATGACCGCCGAAAATTACCTGACGACGCATTGAAGGCGCGGAAAGATCAGAGATGCTGGGCGCGGGACGGCTGGCTTCGTCGAGTGCGGCGAGATGCTCGCGCCCAAGATGAAAACCGAGCGCGGCGATATTGTCGTGCACCTGGCTGACTTTGCTGACGCCGATTAACGTGGTGTCGACTCCCGGCCGCGACACGACCCAGGCGAGTGCGACGCGCGCAGGAGGCACGGCGAGTTCAGCCGCTACCTTCTTGACCGCGTCGACGATCCCCCAATTGCGGTCGGTGAACAAAGTGTCGCCGAAGGGATTGGCGCCATCGAGCCTCTTCTCGTCGCCGTCACGCTCCCCGCCGGTCGCCGGGCTGTCGGGGAGGCCGACTTGCAACGGTCCGCGTGCCTCAACGGAGGCGCGGTGATAACGGCCGGTGAGGAGGCCATAGGCCAGCGGGCTCCACGGCATCATGCCCAGTCCCACCTCGCGGGCAAGAGGCAGGTGCTCGGCCTCGACCTCACGGCTGACCAGCGAATACCAATATTGCAGCGCGATCGGGCCCGGCATTCCGCGTTCCGAGGCCAATGTAACCAGCCGCGCGACATACCAGGCCGGGGTGTTGGAAATGCCCCAGTAAAGGATCTTGCCGGTGCGGATCAGCGACGACATCGTCTCCAGCAGCTCCTCTGCCGGGGTCACGCCATCCCACACGTGGATCCAGTAGAGATCGACGTAGTCAGTGCCGAGCCGCCGCAGCGACCCTTCGACCGCGGCACGGACATGGCGCGCGCTATTGCCCCCGGCGGCGATGTCGCGTCCCGCCGAAAAGCCCGACTTGGTCGCGATCACCAGCCGATCGCGCAGTCCGCGTTCCTTGATGATGCCGCCCAGCATCTCCTCGCCGCGCCCTCTGGCATAGACGTCGGCGGTATCGACCAGATTTCCCCCCGCCTCGACATAAGCATCGACCACTGCCGCCGCCTCATCGCGCTCGATTCCCCAGCGATCGACCCCGAAGGTCATGGTGCCAAGCGCGAGTGGGCTCACGACCAAACCCGAACGGCCGAGCGTGCGATAATCAGTGAGGGTCATGAATATACTTTCATAGTGATTGCTACGGAACCCTTTGGCGCGCGTTGCGCCCGGCGTCAACGTCTTCTATAGCGATCGCTATGAAAACTGTTTCAAGCAGCGCCACGCGGTCAGGGCGCCCGCGCTCCTTCGATCGGTCGCAGGCGCTGGAGGCAGCCAAATATGTGTTTTGGGCACAGGGCTATGAAGGGACATCGGTTGCGGATCTGACCCGGGCGATGAAGATCACCCCGCCCAGCCTTTATGCCGCATTCGGCGACAAGCGCCGCTTATTCATCGAAGCAGTCGACGATTATCTCGGTGGGGCCGACAATTTGGTCGCCGCCATTGCCTCGGCCCCGAGCGCGCGTCAGGCGGCACACGACCTCCTGCATGCCGCCGCCGACGGGAATACCGGCGCTCACACTCCGGCCGGTTGCCTCCTTGCCAGCTCGATCGTCAGCAGCTCTGCTGCAGCGGCAGACGTGCGCGAGAGCTTGGCGCTCATCCGGCGCCGGATCGAAGTTGCGTTGCGCGATCGAATCGCGATCGATGCGGCCGCCGGATTATTGACCCGCGACATCCCGCCCGAGGGGCTTGCGGGGCATGTCTTCGCTGTCGTCCAAGGAATGTCGACACTTGCCAAGGACGGCGCCGATCGCGCGAAATTGCGGTTGATCGTGGATACGGCGATGAGGGTCTGGCCTCAGGACTAGACGCCCAGGAATTCATATCCCGGCCACGCGAACCCTCATTCGTGCCACTCCCTTGTGCCGATGGGGCAGTTAATAAGCGGTTGGTTCTCGCGGTTTCCGCGGATTTCTTGCTGATTTGAAGCGAGCTGGTGACCCCTACGGGAATCGAACCCGTGCTTCAGCCGTGAAAGGGCCGCGTCCTAACCGCTAGACGAAGGGGCCAATCGCTTGGCGAGCCGCGCCTTTACGGATTCGTTATGCGCTCGTCAAGGCCAAGTTGGCGCAAATTCAGTCAGCGAACGCAATGTCATCGATATGCAGCTCGGCTTTCGGTGTAGCGCCCCAGTCGTCGGTCTTCGCGCGGCCTGCAAACCAGTAACGGCGTCCGCGATCGGCGTGAAGCAATGTCTGACCAAGTACGGTCTCGCCCTGCCGAAATGCCATGGCCTTGAAGGACTGTCCGTCGTCTCCAGCGACAATGACGCGGACGTGGTCCTTGCCAACAATATCGCATTTGATGATGCGCAATGGCCCGGTGACAACGCGTGGTCCAGGCCAACCCATGCCATAGGGTCCAGCCGACTCCATCGCGTCGACAAATAAGGGGTTCAGGCCGCGCGGGGCAATGATGGCGTCGATCAACAATGCCTTCGCGCCCGACGCATTTGCCACGTCTGCGGACAATCGGTCATCGAGCCAATCGGCCAGCGCATCGATCTTATCGTGCGCAATGGTTAAACCCGCCGCCATGGCATGACCGCCGCCAGCAACGAGCAATCCGGCTTCACGCGCTGAAATGATTGCCGCGCCCAGATCGACACCCGCAATCGACCGGCCCGATCCCTTTCCGACCCCATTTGCGTCGACCGCGATGACGATTGACGGCTTACCCGTTTTTTCCTTGATCCTGCCAGCGACGATGCCGATGACGCCCGGGTGCCAGCCTTCGCCCGAAAGCAAGGCCACCGCGCGGTTATGCTGCCCGGCAAGCATGGCTTCGGCCTGCTCTTGCACCACCGCTTCAATGGCGCGCCGTTCTTCGTTCAAGCGGTCAAGCTCCATGGCGATATCCTGGGCTTCGACAGCATCTTCGGTGGTCAACAGACGAACGCCCAGATCGGATTTGCCGACACGGCCGCCGGCATTGATGCGCGGTCCCAAAGCAAAGCCAAGGTCCGAGCATATCGGGGCACGCGTGAGCCGGCTGGCCTGAATAAGCGCCGAAAGGCCGATGTTACGCCGCCCCGCCATCACCTTTAGCCCTTGGGCCACAAATGCGCGGTTTAGCCCCCGAAGCTGCGCAACATCAGCGACAGTGCCAAGCGCCACCAGATCAAGTAGATCCATGATCCTGGGCTCTGCCCGTGTGGCGAAATAACCGCGCGTCCGCAGCGTCCTGATCAGGGCCGCACCCAAGAGGAATGCCACTCCAACCGCCGCCAGATGCCCGTGGGAGGCTGCCTCGTCGGTTTCGTCCAACCGGTTGGGGTTGACCAGGGCAAAGGCGACAGGAAGCTCTGTAGCGCATTTGTGATGGTCCACGACGATCACTTCAAGCCCTACGGCCTTTGCCTGTGACAGAGCGTCATAGGCCATTGCGCCGCAATCTACCGTCACAATGAGGCGACTGCCGCCATCGCCAATGCGAACGAGCGCTTCTCCCGACGGACCATAGCCTTCCATCAGGCGATCTGGGATATAGTACCCCGCATTAAGCCCAAGCATGCGCAGCAAGCGAATGAGAAGTGCAGCGCTTGTGGCGCCGTCGACATCATAATCGCCATAGACTGTGATCTGCTCACCCGCCTCAACGGCCTGCGCCAATCGCAGCGCCGCATGCTCCATATCCTGAAATATGGACGGGTCGGGCATGAAGTTCCGGATAGTCGGGTTGCGGTGCCGTTCAAGATCATCCCGTTCGACGCCGCGTGCCATCAGCAACTGAGTCACCAGATCGTCCGGCTGAAAATCTGGGTCCCGGCCGTCGGCCCCGCTACCCCGCCAATGCCAGGCTTGTTCGAGAACGGACATGCTGATGTCGAGAACGGGCTTCATCCCGCTTCCCTATGTCGCGGTGACGGTGCTAGCAAGGGCGGATGCGGCAATTGGCAATAATCTGGTACAGCATGACGGGCGGGTCGCAGTCACTGGCGATGGCGGCATATGATGGCGCGCGCGCCGTTCATGGTGTCGATGTCCAAATATGTAACGCTTTGGATGCGGGAGCTGACGTGATGTTGGCGGCGGATGGCTATCTGTTCGTGTTTCCTGAAAATCTGGCGGCGATCAGCGGCGGGATGAAAAGCTTTTTCGACCGTTGCTATTATCCATGCCTTGGGGCGCTGAACGGCCGGCCCTATGCGATGATAGTCTGCGCTGGCTCTGACGGCACCAACGCTGTCGCGCAGGCAGAAAGAATAGCAATGGGCTGGCGCTTGCGCCAGATCGCCCCGAGCGTCATTGTCTGCACTGATGCGCAAACAGCAGACGCCATATTGGCGCCAAAAATCATCGACAGCGTTAAATTGTCTGCCGCGGCACAGTTGGGCGCGCAACTTGCCACAGGTCTGGAAATGGGCGTCTATTAAGCGCTCAACAGCGTACGGACCCTCTCCTGCAATACAGGGATAACGTCCTGCACGAACCAAGGATTGCGCTTAAGCCAACGGTTGTTGCGCGGCGAGGGGTGCGGCAGCGGCAGATTTCGTGGCCAATTAGCGCGCCAGTTCTGAACGGTTTGAGTCAATGTTTCGGTTTTGCCTGTGCCGAGATGCCATTCTAGGGCATGGCGCCCCAACAGAATAGAGAGCTCCACCTGCGGCATTGCGTCGAGTAATGGTTGCCGCCAGTGCCGCGCGCATTCCGGACGTGGCGCCGCATCGCCGCCGGTCCCGCTGCCAGGAAAACAGAAGCCCATCGGCACAATCGCAATTTGTGCAGGATCGTAAAAGACGTCATCTGTAACGCCAAGCCAAGTCCGCAGTCGCTGGCCACTCGCATCGTCAAATGGTCGCCCTTTGGCATGGGTAATGCGCCCGGGGGCCTGACCGACGATCAGGATTCGTGCTGAGGAGGACGCTTGTACAATAGGTTTCGGCCCAAGCGGCAGGTTATCGCAAATTGTGCATTTGCGAATTTGCCCGACCAACCGGTGAACAGGGTCAGCCGAGTTCGTCAGCTTTCCGATGCTCGCTCTTGACCCAGCGGACGGTGCCCGACGACGCACGCATGACGACGCTTTCAGTTGTAATGCGTCCGTCGCGCAAGGTCTTCACGCCCTCGAGAAGCGAGCCATGGGTCACGCCCGTTGCCGCAAAGATACAGTCGCCTTTCGCGAGTTCTTCAAGGTCGTAAATCTTGTCCAGATCCTCAATACCCCATTTGCGCGCGCGCATCCGCTCGTCATCGTTCCGGAACAGCAGGCGGCCTTTGAACTGACCACCGACGCAGCGCAGTGCAGCAGCTGCAAGGACGCCTTCGGGCGCGCCGCCGCTACCCATATAAATATCAACGGTCGTATCAGGGTTGGTGGTCGCAATCACGCCCGCGACGTCACCATCCGGGATCAGCATAACGCCGCAACCAATGGCGCGCAATTCAGCAATCAGCTTTTCATGGCGCGGCCGATCCAGGACGCAGACGATTAACTCATGGGGTGGCACACCCTTTTCTGCAGCAACGGCGGCGACATTTTCCGAAACGGATCGGTCCAGATTGACGATATTGGGTGAATAGCCAGGGCCAACAGCGATTTTGTCCATATATACATCGGGCGCGTTCAGCAGATTGCCCTCTTCCGCCACCGCAAGCACCGCAAGCGCATTGGGACCGGCCTTTGCCGTAATGGTTGTGCCTTCAAGTGGGTCAAGCGCGATGTCGATCCGCGGGCCTGTGCCAATCGCTGATCCGACCTTCTCACCAATGAACAGCATGGGCGCCTCATCGCGCTCGCCTTCTCCGATGACCACAGTGCCGTCCATGTACAATTCATTCAGGGCAGCGCGCATGGCCTCCACTGCTGCGGCATCGGCGGCCTTTTCGTCGCCCCGGCCAATGAGCTTTGCCGCGGCAATGGCTGCAGCCTCGGTCACGCGCACCATTTCCAGAACAAGAACGCGGTCGAGGATTTGGCTTGCTGCAGTCATGTGAATTTCCTAGCTTTCTGAGAACAGGGGCGCCAACTTAACCCACCCCGAGCCGAACGATATGTTGAAGGTTAGGTTCCGATAGGGAAGGTGGAGCTTTTTGTCGAGATTGCTTGTCGCGATTTTCATGATGGCCTTCGCGGTTCCACCAGCAGCAGATGCAGTCCAAAGCATAGCAACTGAAGACGAGGTCACTGCGCAAATCGAGCGCGCAAGACGGATGGTTGCAGTCGACGAAGATGGGTGTGTCAAATATCCATCGACGGACGAGATAGTGGTCTGCGGACAAAATCCCGACAACAAAAGCCAGCGCGTGTTTCGCGACACCGACAAGACAGACAATGACCGCATCCGGCGCGGTGAAGCGGTGTCGAGCAAGAGGGCTGCGGCGTGCCTGCCCGGAGACAAGAACTGCAAAATCTACATGAAGGGCGTCGGTGCGGGATTTGGCTATGTCCCGCCACCTGCTATTCCGCTTGAGGAGGTCCTGAAAGGCCTTCCCGAACCCGATATGGTTGTGCCGGAAGGCAGTACGCCCGAATAAGCTTACCCGCCCAAGATGTGCATGACCATGGGCTCACCCAAAAGATTATCGGAGGTCGCGAGCGCGTCGATGGTGTCATTGATGGCCTGCTCCGGGCCAGCGTGCGTGACCATTGCAATCAACGCCGAACCGTCATCGCTTGCCTCGGTCTGGATCAGGCTTTCAATCGAAAGTCCTGCATCGCGCATCGCCGCCGTAATTTCGGCCAATACGCCGACCCGGTCCGCAACCAGCATGCGTAAATAGGTTTTGCTGATCCTGTGTGCTGACGCCGCACGCGGCAGCATCTCCAGCTCGGCGGACGGCATTGAAAAGGCAGGCCCTGTTTCCTTGCGCGCAATATCGACCAGATCGGCAACGACGGCTGACGCAGTCGGCCGGTCACCCGCACCAGCCCCTTGAAACAGCAGCCGTCCGGAGAAATTGCCTTCGGCTACAACAGCGTTGGTGGCTCCAGTGACATGGGCCAACGGATGGCTTGTGGGGACAAGACAAGGTTCGACGCGTTGGAAAATATTTGCCGAACCATTGTCGCCGTCGATTTCGGCAAGGCCGATCAGGCGAATGCGGTACCCCAGCGCCTTTGCCTGGGCGATGTCGGCTGCTAGAATTTTGCGCACACCCCGCGCTTCTACCCCGCCAAAATCTATCACTGATCCAAAGCTTAAAGATGCCAGAATCGACAGCTTATGTGCCGCATCTATCCCATCAATATCAAAGGACGGATCAGCCTCGGCAAAGCCCTTTGCCTGCGCATCCGCAAGCACTTCTGCAAAATCCAGACCTTCGCGCTCCATCGTCGACAATATAAAATTGCAGGTTCCGTTAAGAATGCCATAAACACGGTCGATCCGGTTGGCCGATGCACCATCGCGCAGGCCTTGAATGACCGGAATTCCGCCTGCAACGGCAGCTTCGAATTTTAGCGCAGCCTGTTTGCTTTCGGCCAAGGCCGCCAGTTCTGCTCCATGATGCGCGACCATCGCCTTGTTGGCGGTGACCAGCGCGCGGCCGTTGGACAAGGCGTGGCGCGCCAACGTCAATGCCGGACCGTCCGAACCCCCAACAAGCTCAACCACCACGTCGATATCGGCGTCCGTCGCGAGCTCACCCATATCATCGACCCAGCGATAAGGCGAAAGATCAACGCCGCGGTCTTTGGTCCGGTCACGCGCGGTCACGGCAACTATCTTGATCTCGCGGCCAGCGCGCCGCGCGATCAACGCGCTGTTTTCTTCGACCAGGCGGATGACACCGCAGCCCACCGTACCGAGACCAGCGAGGCCCACTTTCAATGGGGCGTTTCGAACAGGGGTGGCCATGGCTAAATCGACTTTCTGCCTAAAGGATGCGCATTGCCGCCGCGCTTAAGACGAAAAAGGCAAAATTGCCAGCCCAAGCTTGCCGCATTTGAGACATGGCTATATGGGATTAGGCATCATGGTTCAGCCAACTATCCTTATTCTCGCTGGTAAACGTGACGGCACATTGGACCCTATGGCTGCAGAAGCCGGGGTCAGTCACAAGTGCCGCGTGCCCATTTGCGGCAAGGCGCTCGTCCAATGGGTATTGGAAGCTGCTATTCCCGCATTTCCGGATTCAAAAGTATTGATTTCCATCCACGATCCGGAAGTCATCGCAGATTTGCCCGGGATATTGTCGCTTAAGGCTGAGGATCGATTGCTCATCTGCCAGGCACAGTCTGGAATTGTTGAAAGCGTCGAATTTGCCGCAGCGCAAGCTGGCGCAAGCTGCTGGCCGCTGGTGATTACGACGGCGGACAATGTGCTGGTTACCCCTGAACTGATGCGGGATGTGCATGCTGATGCGATGGCCGGCGACGGCGATGCGGTGGTGGTATTGTCGACGCGTGAAGATATCAAGGCGGCCCATCCCGAGGGCCAAAGGCGGTTCTACGAATTTGCCGATGCTGCCATTTCCAATTGCAATCTGTTCTGGTTGCGCAACGCCAATGCGCTCAAGGCGGCTGAAGCATTTCGGCAGGGCGGACAATTCATTAAAGCCAAGGGCCGGATCGCGAAAGCATTTGGCATCACCAATTTGGTGCGGTTCAGGCTTGGCTGGTGGAAACTGGATACAGCGTTCCGTGCAATATCTGGCCGTTTGGGGACACGCGTGGTGCCCTATATGACGACGGATGGCGCCTATGCCGTCGATGTTGATAATCCCCGTACTTATGCCATCGCCGAAACTTTGCTGAAACAGCGCAAACTTTAGGGCACAAGCCTGACGTCGGCGCGCCAAGTTGGTATCCAGTCGTTCGATCCCCTGCATTCGCCCATGAAGCTTGCCGATGTCAGACGGAACATTTGTCCATCCCAGACATAGCTTTCCGAAGAGCCGCAATCCCCGAGGCCACGGCCCTTGGCAAAGCTGCTGATAGTTTGGGTGTCTGCATCCCAACTGGCATTCACAAGGATGGGGAACTTGCTTTCATCGGTGAAGCCCGTGGCACCAAAATCAAATTTGGCAGGCTCGAACGTCCATTTGCCTTTGGCGTCCCGGCGACCTGTGTAAATCCCGGAAGAAAAATTATAGGCGCCTGCGCCGCAGTTCAGCAGCACCAAAGCCCGTGGCCCGCTGGGGTCGTTGCCTAAACTATAGGCAGTATCCTGCGTGGATTCGAAGCGTTCTGCGGCGCAGGGGCTGCTTTCCGATAAAGCCACCAATGCCGCCGTGTCTGGAAGGACATTGTCGGGAACGATTTTGCGCGCGGTGATGACTGGCAACAGCGGCTTTTTGCCTATTTTCGG
>JANMJX010000203.1:0-2632 GCA_031371575.1 Sphingomonadales bacterium | reverse complement strand
GAACAGCGTTTGGGCAAGCAAATCGTTGGGCCTCTGCGCTATCTTGGCGAAGAAATCCTACCTTCGATAGCTCGACAGTTCGATGTGGCTTTGCCTGCGGCTTTTCGACGGGCCTTTCGATCTGCATCGCTGGGGTCGGAGCAGGGGGCGGCTCGGCAGGCGCGGTATCGCCAGGGGCGGGGGGCGCGGATTCTTCCTGAATGGCATCCGGCGCGGACGACACATCGGCGACCTCGCCCACCAGCGACACCGAAATCGATCCCTGCTTTGGTGTTGTCTCGGCAGTTGCCAGCAGGCCAAGCGCAAAGGCACCCAGCAAGAGGCCATGGCCGCCTACCGCCGCGCCAAGTCCGAATTTCTCCGCCCTATCCATTGCCATCTCGTTAGTTTTCGCTTGATGAACCAGTGGTGACCAGGCTGACGCTGTTGAGCCCGGCACGGTTCAATTCGCCCATCACGCGCATCATCTGGCCATAGCTGATCGCGGTATCGCCGCGCAGCATGATCTGCCGCGGGGCGTCTGGCGTCTGGGCCGCAGCAATCTCTTCCAACCGCGGCGCAAGCTCGGCCGGGGCGACTTCGGTGCCGTCAATGAAGGTGACGCCATCGCGGTCAATCGCAATCTCAATCGGCTCACTCTTCTGGTCCAGCGCATTGGCGCGGCTTTCGGGAAGCTCGACCGGAACGCCAGTGACGAGCAACGGCGCGGTTACCATGAAGATGATGAGCAGCACCAGCATCACGTCGACAAATGGCGTGACGTTGATGTCGGCCATCGGCGCGCGGCGGCCACCGCGCCTGCGTCCGCGGCCACTGCTGCCACCTGATGAGGTGTTCATGGGCATGCTTAAACCTCCAGCTCCAGTTCGCGGCTTAACGTGCCGTGGAAGCCGTCGGCAAAGCGCCCCATCTTTGCCTCATACTGGTTCAGGCGATGCGAGAAGCGGTTGTAGGCGATCACCGCCGGGATGGCAGCGAACAGACCAATCGCGGTGGCAAACAGCGCCTCGGCAATGCCGGGCGCGACGACAGCGAGGCTGGAATTCTGCTCAGCGGCGATTGCGGCAAAGCTGCGCATAATGCCCCACACAGTCCCGAACAGGCCGACAAATGGCGCGACTGAGCCGGTGGTTGCAAGAAAATTGAGGCGATTGGCGAGGCGGTCGGTCTCCGCAGCAATCGTCGCGTCCATCGCTGTCGCAAGCCGTTCGCGGGTACCAGCGCGGTCGATGCTTTTGCCATTGGTCGACAGCCGCCACTCCGCCATGCCAGCGGCAAAGACCTTGGCCACGGGCAATTCGTTCTGGCTGTGCGTCTTGGAAAAGGCGGAAATATCGCTGCTGGCCCAAAATTCGCGTTCGAACTTTTCGCTCTGGCGGCTGATTCCCGACATTTTCAACGTGAAACTGACGATGATCGTCCA
The DNA here is from genome assembly GCA_031371575.1 of Sphingomonadales bacterium. GTDB lineage: Bacteria > Pseudomonadota > Alphaproteobacteria > Sphingomonadales > Sphingomonadaceae > Sphingorhabdus_B. The sequence continues at coordinate 1,209 of JANMJX010000203.1, read as the reverse complement.
GACCCAGATACTCGCCAGCGCGAGGCCAATGATGACCGCCTTGACCACCAGGTCAGCGTCCAGGAACAATTTGATCGGTGAAAAACCCACATTTTGGGTCGCGATAAGCAGGTCCATGGATATCCTATTCTGCGTGTCGATATATGATGGGCTGGAACGCGGCAACCCAATGCGCTGGCTGCCGGCGTGGCTTGCCGTCGGGTGAAACAAAGGCGGCAGTCACAACTGCCTCGGTCAATATGTCATCGCCGCGCATGATGATCTGGCGGATGTCGCAACTCGCCGCGCGGACGGCCTCGACCGTGCTGACGACGACCAAAGCATCGTCAAAATGGGCGGGCTTGCGATATTTGATGTGCATCTCGGTCACGGCATATGCGCCCTGGCCTTCGGCGTGGACGCGCCTTTGGTCGATGCCGACACAGGCCAGCATGTCCGACCGCGCGCGTTCCATAAAATGCAGATAGCGCGCATGATACACGACACCCGAAAAATCGGTGTCTTCGAAATAGACCCGTACCGCGAACAGGTGCTTCGTGCCGTCGAACTGGCCTTGATAGGGAAGTGGGAAAGGCATTGTGCCACGGCTTACCGCAAGGACTCCGTCACTGGAAGGGTGTTTAGGGCGACAGCAGTCGTTTCATCCTGCGTGCCATTCCGCCTGTCCTTGCGGGATATCATCCCTTCGCTTGACTCAATGTAACCTTAGGGTTACGTATGTAACCTCAAGGTTACCAAATGGGGGTAAATGATATGGCTTCAGAGGACATGGCGCTGGCGGAAAAGCTTACGCTCCGGCGGGCGCGGGTTTCGATTGTTTTGGGCGTCTTCTTTCTGGCCACGATGGCTAGCAGTCTGGGCGTCGACGTGCCGACAAATCGCCCACAAACCGTCAAGTTGGCTGCATGGATCGTCTGGGCCGCAGCATTGCTGTTCCTGCTTGCGGTGGGCGGCGGGCTGTTCCGGGGCAAATCGGTCCGCGCGCTGATGAACGATGAAAGCACAATCGACAATCGCCGCCGGGCGATGGTGGCAGGGTTCTGGGCAACGGTGCTGTCTTCCTTCGCCTTATATGCGATCAGCCTTTTCGAGCCGATTTCCGGGCGCGAAGCGATCAGACTGCTTCTGTCGGCCGCAGTGGGCGCGTCGATTATCCGCTTCGGCATATTGGAAAATCGATCGCTCGGCCGTGGCTGAAAAGCTCGGTAA
>JANMJX010000197.1:0-4608 GCA_031371575.1 Sphingomonadales bacterium | reverse complement strand
CACACCGACGATCAGGAAATAACCATATTTCCAGGTGAGCTCGGGCATATGTTCGAAGTTCATGCCGTAGATACCTGCAATTGCAGTGGGCACAGCCAGAATCGCTGCCCATGCTGCGAGCTGGCGGGTGATCGCGCCCTGGCGTTGCTGTTCCAGAAGACCGCTGGTTTCGATCACCGATGTCAGCGTGTCGCGTAACCCCTCCACGCGGTAAACCAGGCGACGGACATGATCGAGAAGGTCACGCATATAAGGATAGATGTTCGCATCCACCTGCGGCAGCTCAAGATTGATAATCCGGCTGATCAAATCTTCGGTCGGGCCTAAGATGCGCTGCCAACGGAACAGTTCGCGGCGCAACATGAAAATGCGGGCGGTTTCCGTCGTGCGCAGGAAGTTGGCGATGGCCTGCTCTTCCATTGCGAGCACCTTTTCCTCCATCACATCGACCAGATCGCTGTAGCCGTCGACAATGAAGTCCAAAATCGCATGCAGAACATAATCGGCACCTTGCCTCAACAACCAGGGGGTTGCTTCAAGCTGTGACCGAACGGGACTGTGCGACCGTTCCGACCCATGCCGTACTGTGATAATGAATTGCCGCCCCATGAAGATCGCTGTGTTACCGTAAACAATCTTGTCATGAATCAGCTGCGGCGTTCGGATCACCAGAAACAGATGATCGCCATATACATCAACCTTTGGCAAGTGCCTCGGATCGAGCGCGTCTTCGACCGCAAGCGGATGGAGGCCAAAATGGTCCTGAACGCGTTTCAACATGCCATCATCGGGCTCATGCAGACCGATCCAGATAAAATCCTCGGGTTGCGTGATATGCGGTATCGGCTTTGTCAGGTCGAGTTCTTGCGCGACCTTTCCATCGTGGTACAGCCGGGCGGCAACCGTAGTCATGCAAGCGCTTCTGCGATCAACTGCCTGCTGTTCGACAGCCCATATAATGCAATGAAACTGCCCATGCGCGGACCAGCGCTTGAACCCAGCAAGGTTTCATACAAAGCCTTGAACCAGTCGCGCAGATTTTCAAAACCGCCTTCCTTGCCGATTTCATAAACGATATTCTGGATATCTTCGGCGGTAGCATCGGCGGGCAATTCGGCGAGCCGTTGGTCAAGCGTCCGTAGCGCTGCAACCTCGACACCTTCGGGCTTGCGCTTTTTCAAGGTTGGGGCAACGAAGTCCCGGTTATAGGCCAAAGCAATCGGAATAAGTTCGGCCAATTCCGGCGCATTTTCCGGCGACACATTATCCGCATAATTGCCAAGATAGGCCCAGACCTGGTCTTCGGTAGCGCCTGCCCCCATTACGCCGACCAGATTGAGTAACAGGCCGAATGTGACTGGAGGCTGGCCAGTTGGAACCTGGCCATTGTGGATATGATGGACAGGGTTCCCCAACCGCTTTTCAATGGGCTGGTCATGCCATTGTGCACGGAACTGGAAATATTCGTCGACCGCCTTTGGAACGACGCCCAGATGCAACTGCTTGGCGCTTTTGGGTTCGCGAAAGGCGTAAAAGGAAACGCTGTTTTCGGTGCCATATCTCAGCCATTCTTCCAGCGCGAGGCCATTGCCCTTTGACTTGGAAATCTTTTCGCCTTTTTCGTCGAGGAACATCTCGTAGATCAGGCTTTCAGGCGGACGTCCGCCAAGCACGCGCGCGATCTTGCCCGATTGCACACCGCTGTCAGTCAGGTCCTTGCCGTACATTTCATAATCGACGCCGAGCGCGACCCAGCGCATCGCCCAATCGACCTTCCACTGCAGCTTGGATTTTCCGCCCAGGACCGATTGTGTGACCATATCGCCATCATCCTCAAACCGGACCAGTCCGGCTTCAGCATCTACGACTTCGACGGGCACTTGCAGCACCACGCCCGATTTTTCGCTAATCGGCAGGATAGGCGAATAGGTCGCGGCGCGTTCCTTGCGCAGGGTCGGCAGCATGATGTCCAATATGCCCTGATAATTGCGCAGCACATTTTTCAGCGCAGCGTCGAATGCTCCGCTTTCATATTGCGACGATGACGAGATGAATTCATATTCAAAGCCGAACTGGTCAAGGAAATCGCGCAGCATGGCATTGTTGTGTGCGGCAAAGCTCTCGAACTTTTCAAACGGATCGGGAATGCGCGACAGGGGCTTTCCCAGATGTTCCGTGAGCATGGCCTGGTTCGGTACGTTGTCCGGCACCTTGCGCAATCCGTCCATGTCATCCGAAAACTCGATCAGCCGCGTTGGTGCGTCGGACAATGTCCGGAACGCGTTACGTACCATAGTTGTGCGAAGGACTTCATTGAAAGTGCCAATATGCGGCAAGCCCGATGGACCATAGCCACATTCGAAGATGATAGCCTGACCATCGGGTTTTCCATTTGGAAAGCGTTTCAGCAAACGCCGCGCCTCTTCATAAGGCCAGGCTTTCGATGCCATTGCTATATCGCGAAGGTCAGTCACGTGTTGCTCTTTCGTTCCAAATACGCCTATCAGGGGCAATGGCAACTCCCCTAGCCTTTCCTGCGCTTCATGCAAGCCATGCCGGTATCTGGATGGGTACCAGCGGGGGACAGGTGCAGACGATTGGCAAGGGTGAGGCGGCGGGTCGCGCGGCCGAAACACCGATGATCATGCTGAATGCGCCCTTGGTGGCACAACGCCTCGGCTATGCGGATTTGTCCGGCCTCGACCTCCTCGAGCTATATGCATTTGTGTACCCGGCAAGGTTTGCCGTCCCGACGCCCAAGGGATTGGCCAAGGCGCTTGATCTTCCTAGTCCGGCCACGGATCAGGAGGTTCCCCAGTTTCTCATCGTGGCAGCCGGCAAATTGCTTTCCGTGCTTGGCGCACCCGACTGGGCCGAACGCGAAGGCGCCTGGGATTCGGCGCAGGCGTTGATGCGGCTGCGCTGGCCTTGGGCAAATGTCGTATTGGCGCAGTTGAAAAAACCCGAACAGCCCGAACGATGGTTGTTCAGCAGGCTACCTGAATGGGAGGAGGCCCCGCCGCGCACACCGCCACGCGTGGTGACGCTTCAGCCGGAGGCGGTTCAGCAACGCCTGGCTTCGCTTGTCGGCGGTGCAGCCGAAACGCGGCAAGGCCAACGCGATTTTGCGCAGGCCGCCGCAGAAATCTTTGCACCACGCACGCGCAAGGGCGAGCCCCATATGCTGCTTGCCGAAGCTGGCACGGGTATTGGCAAGACACTTGGCTATCTGGCTCCGGCGAGCCTTTGGGCAACCGCAGCCGATGGAACGGTCTGGATATCCACCTTCACCAAAGCGCTTCAGCGGCAACTCGTGCGTGAGGCGCAACGAATCTACCCGGATTATGAAACATTCAAATCAAAGGTGGTCGTGCGCAAGGGTCGCGAAAATTATCTGTGCTTGCTGAACCTTGAAGATGCATTGCAGGGCGGCTTTGCCGGGCGTGCAGCGATCCTTGCGCATCTTGTGGCACGATGGGCGGCATATACGAACGACGGCGATATGATTGGTGGCGACCTTCCGGGATGGCTGCCGACCTTGTTCCGGCGAAATGGGGCAACCGCGCTGACCGACCGACGCGGTGAATGCATTTATGCCGGATGTCCGCATTACAAAAAATGCTTTATTGAACGCGCGGCACGGGCATCGGTTCAGGCGGAGATCGTGATCGCCAATCATGCATTGATGATGGTCAATGCAGCGCGTGGCCGCGATGAACAGAACCGGCCAAGCCGGATCATCTTTGATGAAGGCCATCACCTTTTCGACGCCGCCGATTCCATGTTCGCAGCGGCGCTGACAGGGCAGGAAACAATCGAACTGCGCCGCTGGGTAATTGGACCCGAAGGCAAGGCGCGTGGCAGACGACGCGGGCTTTCGGCCCGATTGGCCGATGTGGCCTCTTATGACGAAGAAGGCGGCCTTGCCATCGAGATGGCACGCATGGCTGCAGAAGCATTGCCCGGCGATGGCTGGCTTGCGCGACTCGCGGAAGGCGCGCCGTCCGGTCCGGTTGAACGTTTGCTTGCCGCCATCCGGTCGATGGTGTTTGCACGCGACGAAACCAATGCCACCGAAAGCGGCTATGGGTTGGAGACCGAACTTGCCGATCCGGAAGCCAGCGTTGTCGATGCTGCTGCCGACGCGGCCATTGCGCTGGAGGCTCTGGCAAGGCCGCTGACGGTGCTTGGCCAGCGGTTGGAGGCAATGATCGCCGATCCGCCCGATTGGCTCGATGGCAGCGCCAGGGCGCGCGTAGAAGGGGCAACAGCAAGCCTGAGTTGGCGCATCGATACCTTGCGCTCCTGGATATCGATGCTGGCGCGGGCGGTTGGCCCTGTCGATCCCGAATTTGTCGACTGGCTTGCCATCGACCGGTTTGAAGGCAGGGAGATGGATGTCGGCATGCATCGGCGGTGGCTTGACCCGATGAAGCCAGTGGCAGATATCGTGCTGAAGCCAAGCCATGGCGTGCTGGCGACATCAGCAACCTTGCGCAGCGGCGGTGACTGGAACAATGCCGAGGCACGTACCGGTGCAAAGCATCTGGAGCGCCCCGCCATCCATTTTTCGGCGCTCAGCCCGTTTGATTATGGCGCGCAAGCCGA